>CAYMXM010000001.1:0-64165 GCA_964394065.1 uncultured Pirellula sp.
GTTTGGCCGACGCGTAAGCGAGGCCCTAAAATCACAACCCGTGGCGTAAGCGAGGAATAGCGCTGGCAACCAGACATCCACCCAAGTTCTCACAGCACGCCCTTCGTGCCTCAGGGGCGTGCCACCCGGCGCCTTAGATGTTCCGGCAAGGGCTACGTTCATTCGCGACGCTATCCCTCGCTAACGCGTCGGGTTGTGATGGCAGGACGCGAAGCGTCCTACCACTTAACGCCGATGCGTCAGGCCACGGTGAGGAAATGATAAATTCATCTACCCCTCCCCCTTAAACTATTGATCTTTGATCTTCGCGAGGCGATTTTGGGCTCGCTCGACCTGGGAAACCATTTCCTTGTTGCCATCGTACAAGCTGACGATTCCTTCCCACGTCTGCTTGGCGCTCAACACATCCCCCTGGCCATACTTGCGGTCCGCTTCATCGAGTTTCTCTTGGAGGAAACGTCGCAGCTCGTCGGTGTCCGGAGGATTGTCTTCAATCTTCTGGATCTGCCGCCTTGCCAAATTGACAAAAGGGCGTTCACTCTCTTCATCCCGAAGAAGATGGATGATCGCTCGGTATTTGTCGAGCGCGGTGACGCGGTCTCCAAACTGTTCGAATCGATTCGCTTCCGTAAAACGTCTCTCCCCTTCGCTCGAAGGCTCCCGACCGAAACGACGGTTGCTCTGCATTCGCTGCTCCGCATTGACCATCTCGATCTCGATCAACCTCTCTTCCGCCCACTGAGCTGAAGAACTTTGTGGGAAGCGTTCCAAGAGGGGTATCAGATACCGATCTCTCGCTTCGTTCAGCGAACCGACATCCCCCTGGGCTATAAAGATCTCGGCCCGACTTCGAAGAGTTTTCTCACTGAGAGGCATGAGCAAGTACCCGATGACTCCGACGATGGCGAGAAGCAATCCAAACAACACGGCAGGACGTTCCAGCAGAGTCGGAGAATCGTCGACTCCATCCTCACCACGCTTTCGTTTCGACTTTTTTGGTTTTCGTCCGAGCGCTTTTTCGGCCTCCTCTTTATCAGCCTTCATCTGCAATGGGCTAAATCCCGAAACCGCGTGCTGCACGACAGCGACGCCAGATGTAGCTCGCTTCTGCGCTTCGCGGAGTGCCATCGAAGTTGCCACCGCCGAATAGGGACGCTTCAAAGGATCCCGGTTCATCAAATGCTCGACGATGGCGCTCAACCAAACGGGGCAATCGAAGACCAGCGTCGCGACCGGAGGGACGTTTCCACTGAGGACAGCCTCCCGGACCATCCCTGCGTTGCCACCTGCAAAGGGAGCTTGGCCCGTCAATGCATGATAGAGAGTTGCTCCGAGACCATAGAGATCGGAGGCAACGGTGTTCTTCTGCGTTTCGATCTGTTCGGGGGCTTGATAAACAAGCTCAAGTGGTTGAGGTGGCGTAGGAGCTCTTGGACCTGGCCATACCTCGTTGAGTTTCGCAACCTCTCCTCCTAGAGTTAGTAGAACTTTATCGGGTCGAACACGTCCGTGCACCCATCCTGATTCGTGCGCTTTGTGCAACGCATCGCAGAGTTGCAATCCATAGTCGAGAACGGTCTCCCAAGGCAACCGTTCACGTCGATCCAACAACACATCCAGAGACTCTCCCTCGACGAGCTCGTAAACTAAATAGGCATCTTTCGCATCGAATCCTCCGCCGTAACAGCGAACAATTCCCGGATGCTTGAGGGTTTTGATCCGCTCCAGGCTACCTGCAAATTCTTGCTTCCCTTCGGGAGTCATTCCCATCGGCATCGAAAAAACGCGTACGGCAACTTGAGAACGTTGCTGAACGTGGATGGCCCGGAACAATTTCGAACCCGATCCACCTAAAGGGGCTTCCAGGGCTAACGGGCCGATGCGTGAGCGGGTCACGTCAGTCTCCTCCCGTGGATTGGCCAGCGAACTTCAGTCCGTTGATCACACAATCCCGAACCGCATCCGCGTCCACCTTGGTGACGATCTCGATACCGGGTCGATTGGTTGCAAAAGGGCGGCGGTCAACGATCGTAGCCCCCCGAGTGAGCTCTCCAACCTCTTCGACCTCGATCGACAGCTCATCGGAACCGAAGAGCATCGGCTCGACCAGGTAAGCGACTCCGATCACGGCATTGAGATTGATCGTTTCCTGAGCACGCTTCTGACGATAGCTTCGGAACAAATGGAGAACGATCGGATGGAGAATCCCTCCTGCCCGGGTATCTTTCGACGGCAAACATTCTAGAAGGTTGAAATCGAACGCCACTTGGTTCGTGACATCGAGAGGAATGAGAGCCTTGGTTGTCGGAGACCGAAGAACGCTCGTCGCAGCGGAGGGATCGAAGTGCATGTTGAACTCCGCCGACGGAGTCACATCGCCGATGCCATGGGTCGCTCCTCCCACCATGACGATCTTGTCGACCTGTTCGGTGATAGAGGGGTCGCGTTGGAACGCTCTGGCGAGGCCGGTCAACGGACCCAAGCACAAAACGGTCACCTTTTCTGAATCGGCTTTGATGCGATCGGCGATCAGCTTTTCGCTAGGCATCAGATGGTGGCGTTGCACCGGGGGGAAGCCAAGATTCCCCAACCCATCCTCCCCGTGCAAAAAGCGTCCATCGGAAACCGGGGCATCGTCGGGGTCGGTACCAGCACCGACGCGCGGAAGACGAGGTGGGTCGAGTTTTTCAAGAAGCCCAAGGACGTTTTGGGTGCATCGGTCCGACTCGACCGTTCCCGCACAAGTCGTGATCGCTACGATTTCTAGGCGTGGGTCGAAGAGAGCCATGATCAACGCGATCGCATCGTCGATCCCGGGGTCACAATCGATAATTACTTTCTTCGGCATGCTAGACAAAAACCGTTCGAGGAATTCAACTCGTATCCACTACGCAACTCTAATGTTGTACGTAACTTAGCCGTCTGTTACCAGTCGATAACCCCAGTTGCACTCCACCAATGCTTGAAGATTACCTAGAAGTTGTTCAACAAAAGTCTGATCTGACTGCCGACCAGATGCAACAAGCAATCACCTGGATGCTGGCGGGGCGGGTCGAAAACGAACAGATCGGAGCCCTTTTACTCGCTTTGCGTGACAAAGGAGAAGCGGTTAGCGAGCTGGTCGGGGCGGCCCGCGCGATGCGAACGATGATGACACCAATCCGGACCAAGCGTTCGAATTTGATCGATACTTGCGGAACGGGTGGAGACGGTGCGAGAACGTTCAACATATCGACCGCAACCGCGATCGTGGCGGCAGCGGCTGGGGCGCCGATCGCCAAACATGGGAACCGGAAGATCACCAGCGCCACCGGCTCAGCCGATGTGCTGAGTGAACTCGGGGTCGATATCGAAGCCCCGCGCGAACGTGTAGAACATTGCCTCGACATGTTGGGATTGTGCTTTTGCTTTGCTCCCAAGCTTCATCCCGCAATGAAGCATGTCGGTGAAGTCCGGAGATCCCTTGGCGTACCAACTCTCTTCAACTACCTGGGGCCTCTTTGCAATCCAGCAAGTGCTCGGTTCCAAATCATCGGCGTCGGAAAAGAAGAGTTGCAAACCAAAATCGCAGCAGCTCTCCTGCAGCTCCCCCTGGAAGCAGCCGTCGTCGTCCGGGGAGAGGATGGGATGGATGAAGTCACCTTGTCAGCGCCGACTCAGGTGCATCATATTGCTCACGGAATGCTGACGCAGACAACCTGGACCCCCGCCTCCTTCGGACTCTCCCCGATCCGCGTTGAAGATTTGATCGTCGACGGCCCGGTCGAAAGTGCGAAAGCGATTCGAAGCATCCTCTCTGGAGAGCGAGGACCGATGCGAGATATTGTTTTGGCAAACTCCGCTGCTACGCTATGGGTCGCAGGACTAACCCATTCCCTCCCCGATGGAGTGGCAAGATCCGCGAAAGGAATCGACTCCGGCAAAGCCGCAGAACTGCTGGAGCAACTAGGTAAAGCGAGCAGAGAGCAGGAGTGAAGTGTGAAGAAGAGGGCTTCGCCTCTTAATGTTTCCGCTCCCCTCGCCCCTTTTAGGGGAGAGGGGCTGGGGGTGAGGGGTTAGAAGTGTTAGTAACTGTCCTTAAATAATTCCCGATCTTGAGCAGGTTCGTAGTCGTAGGGTGTGTGAAGTGGTCGCTCTTTCCATCTTAGATCGAGATAGCACGTCAATCCTTGTTTCTATTGCAATCACCTTCCCCCTCAAAGCGACGACGTAACACACCGGAAGTGTAGTTGGCACCATGTCCCCCTTCGAAACCGTACACGCAACACAAGCATACCGAGCATGGTGCGAAGATCGGGTCGCTGTCTTTACGCAGCCTTCGAGAACTGTCCTTGTTGTCGCAGATGGCGCTGGGGGTGAGGGGTAGAAGTGTTAGAAACATCGGCTACGTTGGCGGGGGCTGGCACCCAAGAGCGCTGCCCGTACACTGAACTTTGGGAGCCGCCTCGTGGATGACGAAGTCATGTGTTGGCTCTTTCGCAACAGGTTCTGCTAAGGGAGATAGTAGCTTGAATCCACAAAGAAATATTGGCGATAAATGCATCGCATGGAAAACCAAACGGGGTGTCGGCTTAGAGCTTTATGGTTTGGATGATCCGCTTCAGATTCTGAAAGACATCAGCGCGAAACAGGAGATTCGGTGGTTTAGTATTTGCGGTGACGATTTAAATGAATCCCTAGTGGAATTCGTTTTACAAATGGGGACACTCGAGTCACTGCATATCGTGGAGTCTACCCCATCCGCCCAAATGTTTCATATGTTACTCCAGTCGTCGATTGTTGAGGTCACATCTAGCAATAGTGAGATTGTTGAATGGATGCGAAGCGAGGCGATGAAGGTGGGTTCAACGGTCAACGTGCAAAGATCACTTTGATCAAAGGGGGCCGGTCGCTTAGATTTGTAAACTAGCTGGCGGATTCGAAATCATTCGAACACCGGCGTCATGCTTCCAAAAGCCTCGGGGGTTTGGGGGATGGCCTTGCCTTTCTAGATTGGATCCTCAATGACCCCAGAAAAAAACGCTGAAGAATTATTTGAATCGGGAAGATTGCTAGCCGTTTTAGATCTATATAGGGCTACGAAAACCGAAGATTTATCTCCATTAGACAACTTCCGCATTGGAGACGCGCTACGGCAAATCGGAAGGCTTCAGGAATCGATACGAGTTCTCAGGCATGTTGCTGAAGGAGAGTCAGGGCCTGCGTTTGATGCCTCTGTCTCGCTAAGCTTGGCCTTAAAAGAGTCTGGGGATTTCGAAGGTGCCGCGAGAACACTTGATAGATTGCTTAGCACTAAAAAGTCTGTTCCAGGTTGGCTTTGGGTTATCAGGGCTAGTCTCGCTGCCCGTTTGGAAGAAGTCGAAGACGCTTTGCAGTTTCTGGATTACGCAAGTGAGAGCTCGGATGTTGATTTAGATGAAGTCTATCTCAACAAAGCAATGTTTTACCGCTATCTCTTTAATGAAAAACTGGCTCGAGAGTGTGCTGAAAAAATTATTTCCATGGGTAGCAGTCTTTCAAGGGACGCACAGGAAATTATTGATTCCTTATCCGTTAGGACCTGAAATTCTTTCTCCCCAAATCTGAAAACCCTTCCGACTACATCGGATCCATCCGGTTTGACGGAGATGATTTCCAAAGCTCAACTTGCACAAGCAAGGGTGGCACGCTCAGAGCGGAGCGATGGGCGTGGAGAACTGCTAGAAAAAAGGGCCAAGCTGGCAACTCCCAACTGGAACGGATGGCGCTTCTGCGATCCCTCCGGGATATCGGTTTCTCTGCGCCCTTGCGTCTCACCGGCTCTGCGTTGTTTTCCTCCGGTGACGGTTTCGTTGAGGAGAGAGGAGAAGGGCGAGATCGTAGGTTTTCTAAGTGGTCAGGGCCGGGATCGAACCGGCGACACATGGATTTTCAGTCCATTGATCAGGCGGTCAGCTTCTTCCGTTTTCAAAAGCGCGAACTAACCTGAAGGGAGACCACGTACTCTCAGAGGGGATTTTGCGATGTTTCTGGCGACCGTAGTCGACCAGATCGAGACGGAATGCGATTTGGATTACACCACGATTGGACTCTATGATCGGGCAGTGAGGAAGTTTTCGGAGTTCATAGGAAAGCCCGCAGAAGATGTAGATCTGGAGCGAGAAAGCCTGAACAAGTTCATCCAGCACATCCAGTCGTCTAGATCCAACACGACGGCATCGAACTATCGCCGTGGCCTATGTCGAGTCTGGAATTACCTCACCGAATTTCACGACAAACCTGCCTACGAAATCCGTAGATTGCGTCGTCCGAAATCAGAAGACACGCCAGTGATTGCATGGTCGACGCAAGACGTATCTGCTATTCTCAACGCATCAAAAACGCTGGTTGGAACCCTCAAAATCGGCGTCGAGGCTAGCAGCTTCTTTCACGCGATGATTTGGGTCGCGTACGATACCGGCTTAAGACCGAGCGATATCTTCCGAATCACCTGGGAGCAAGTGAGCCTACCCCAAAGGTGTATAACGCTTGTCCAAAACAAGACAGGCAAGCCGCATGTCGTTTTCATGCGTGATGCAACGATCGCGGCACTTTCGGATATCAGACTTCCGAGCAGAGAGCGGGTGTTTCCCGTAACGTGGGGCTGCACGCGTCGGTGGATGGAAAAGATCTTCACGTCAGCGGCAGAATATGGGTTCGTTCGAGTTGCGGGGAAAAATCTTGGTACACTTAGAAAGTCGAATGCGACTCAAGTTTACATTGAGCACGGAGAGTCGGCAGCAGCGGAATCCCTCGGTCACACAAGCGGTACCAGGATCGTGCGAAAGCACTACATAGACCATCGCGCTCTTCGCAAGTACTCCGTACCAACGAATCCACATGACAACCAAAAAAGAGATTGAGGAAGCCGTCCAAAGAGAAAGAGACCGATGTGCCGGTCTTATGGACGCTTATCGCCAAGATTTTGAAAATTCGCCGGATGAGATGATGGCATCTCTTTGGTGTCGGATCCGAAACCAAATCACACTCGGCGTCGATCCAGAGAATTCCGACTTCGGCTCTCAGTTCAGTGATGAAGATGACGAACATGTCTAATCGACGTTGAGGCGTTGGGATCCCCCAACGTCTCTTTTCATTTCCGCGGAAACGCTTCTGCGTTGCCCGCTTGAGCTGACCAAAACTCGCGGGCTGCGTCCAACGTCAGATCCTTGTGCCCGAGCTTATGATTCACCGCGGATTTCAGCTTCCACTTCCATTCGAGCCGTAGGGGAAAGTCGGGGGGATTTGTGATCTTCCAATCGCGATAGAAGCGCTTGCAGGAACAGCCGTAGGAAGGAATCTTTTTCTCCCAATCGGTTAGCTGCTCCTCCGATTCGACCTCTAGGAATAGTTCTCGCCAAAGCCGCTTTCCGGCCTTCGTGAGACGGACCTTTTGCTTTCGGGCTTTGCGATTCTGTTGCTTCGTGGTTCGAATGAATCGCGAGCCAATCTCGGCAACGCTTTCCGGTTGCCAGTTCGGATTTGGTGCCTCACCGTCGATCAGTGCTTTGAGTTGCCAGTCAGGCATTTGCGAGAAGAGCATCTATTCCTCCTCGCACAGCGTTAGGGAGATTGCATAGGGGATTGTTTTATTCTTGCCTGGAATGGTCGTGCAGCCATCACAAACAACCTCTTCTGCAAGCCATACCGTTTCATCCGATGTTGGGCCATCTATGCGGTGCAGAGTTGCCGAACAAGGCAGGTCGTCGCAGTCAAAACATTCGCTTTCCCAAGTCGCTTCGATCGCAGTCGTACCTGCTCCAAATTCACAATCCTCCGTGCCGATCGTCGCTATGCCAGCGCCGCAGCCTCGAGTACCTGAGTAAACAGCTATCTCAGTGGAGCCTGTGATTTTCGCCAAATCACAATCTACACCACCTGTCTGAATAGGACCGCCTACGTTATCTCTGAACACCTCCCAGTGCAGCGTAACTGATTGAGTTACTGCTTCGGGTGGACCGCAATCGCTCTCCGAGTCGAGTTCGCAATCCGTGAATTCCTCATCGATTTCTGAATCTGACCAGTCACAAGGCTTGCAGGGAGGATGTGTTGTCGTCGTAGCTGGTTCAACCCAATCTCCATAGATATAGGTTGGCAGCGTCCCGCCGGAAGGTGATTCCCAGTTGCAGACGACAGTGACCTCGCGATAGCGGCGAAACACTGCTGATTGAGTCGCACCGAATCGCGTTAAACTGTATCGAGCTGCGACGCGAAACTTTACCTTGCCATCATCGCAGCAGATGATAGCCGCAGAACTATGCCACCGTTCCTGCTGCCAAACTCTCCAATGATCAACGCCCCTAAAGGAGGATTCATACACCGTTGTCGATTGCTCGCCGCAGGGAGTATCTACCGGCCCCTCTTCGTCGGACAGGTAGCAAATGCATTGCATGCAGAGAAATGCCCAAGACTTCACGTTGACGTCACCAGTGCAGCCGTAACCTGGAGGACACGGAATGATCATATTGATTCCCTCTGGGCTCGACCACGCGCCAGCCACGATACAGTCCGCGATTATCTCTTCGGGTTCGATCTCGCAAAACGAGGAAAGGCGGCTATCGCACTCTTCAGGGGGAATCGGATCGGGAGCTTCGGGGAATGCCCCCGACATTTCTTTGCCAAATAGAGAAACCGACCAGCCAGAAATCTCCCAAGCGGGTTCGCACAAACAGCACTCGGCTGGAGGGGGAGGATCGGAGCTGCAGCATCTTTTGCAAGGATAGCCCGGCATCACTCTTCCTCTGGCTCTTCTTCGGGGACGTCGCAGTCAACTTGGTAAAGCTCCCACTGTTCGGCAGCCCAGTTGTACTCAGCCCTGGCAGTCGCATCGGTTGAGGCAGCCCATTTGTGAGAGTTCTTTGCCTCTACCTCACCGGCAGTGCGTATAGCCTCGTTCAAATATCCATCGATCCCCTCAACGTAATGCAGTGTTACGTCCGAATCCCCCTCGCCAAAGTCCCCATATACCTTGCCCTTCACGCGAAATGCTTGCCGATCAATCGATTCGATGAAGTAGCGATCTGCAATGGCATCGTAGGTAAGGTCAACCTTTGCATCCACGAATCCGCACAGCCGTTTTGGGTTATCTACGTTTAGATAGTCGGGTCCCTCTTCTGGAGTCGTAAGCGGAGGTGTGATGTCGTTCGGCCATTGCGTGTAGACCTTCGACGGAATCACGTCTACCGTAAGAGTGTCTGGGTTCAACTTCGATTTCAAACTAGCAAGAATGTGAGCGGCAGGTTGCTGAATCTCGACAACGATCCATTCCCCGTTTTGCATGACCGCAAAACCTCGCGAGCCGATTCGACCTCTTACTCGCCCAACGCACTTAACAACGATCGCCGAACCTACTGAGCCGTCCGGGTTGAGAATGGTTGCGGTCGCCGTGGCGATAGCGTTAAATGCTCCGAATGCTGGAACCGAGGTGAGGACAAAAGCAGTACCTTCAACGCCACCACCTTCTCCCCGATCGTGCACGCAAATACGTCCATCGATCTCGATGAGCAGCACGGCTTTATTTCCGTCAACGGCCGCTCCTCGATTCCAGGCGAGTATTTCGTAGGAGTCTTCCCAGCCCGTTGCGGTAGGGACTTGGACGAAGACCATCCCCGTACCATTGGCTGGTAATCCTGCGGGTTTCGTTCTGCCGAACTTCGGCTTAAAGCCTCGACGTTGCAGAGATTGGACGAGGTGTTGTCCACCAGCACCCTCGATCATCCCGATCAACAGATCCGCGTCCGTTCGGCCGAATCCAACAATATCCCCGTTCTGCATAGCCAGACTACCTTAGGAACGAGAACGAAATCTCGCGGTGCGATTTGAATTCCAAGACGTCGGGATCTGCGCTATCCGGTTTTGCAGTGCCGTCAGGATTGAGTGCCACAATCTTGTCCGTAGGGTGTCTCACTCCCGATATCTTGTGGCTGTACCCCATGTCGAGAGGTCGGTTCAGCCACGTATCTTGCTTGTAGGCCACCGAGTAATTGATCCGAACCAGGGAGTGTCCGAAGAAGAAGCCACGTTCGAAACTGGTAACCGACAATTTGAGCGTCCGCGCCGCGAAGCCTCGATGCGATGCGGAATTGATGGTGTCGTTTCGATCGCCGATTTCAACATCGGTAATCGCTGCAGGTTCATACTGAAAGAAGTCGTAAACGATAATAGGGCGTTGCAGAATAAGGGGCTCGGGAAACTTGTCCCCTGCCGAGTTGAGGTAAGGACGCCGAGGACTTGAGAAGTCCTTGTAGAGAACCTCTGGGTAACTCTCAACTTTCCCCGAATAGACTGGAACCCAAGTGGTCGGATCCGGATCTCCATCCGTTTCTTGCTTCTCCGACTCCGTCGAGAAATCGGCGTCGACGAACCAGACATAGGGGGAGCCCTCATCCTGCTTCGGATCAAGACCGGTACAGATACACTGGTCATCGGTATCGGGAATCGTCGTGAGCATGACCCGCGGGAGTCCCACTGTGGCCAGGACGTTCAGCACTGACTCGTTGCGTTGATCCGACAAAACAACGTAACGGCGACGTTCGGTGTAGACGACATTGGCCCCGCTCTTCCGAACAGAACCACCCTTGCCCTTCTGAACACCCTTCAAAACCGTTGCCACTATCGAGCCCTCCCAATCGTTTGAATCCCCTGAATCGCCGCAAGAATGTCTTGTGAAACATCAACCTGCCTCTCAGAGAGGCGACGCAGTGCGATCTTCTCCGCGTGGTCGTTGTTCTCTCGATCGAGTAGCAGTTTGTAGGCTTCTACCGATCCGGCCTGAGCACTCACTGCCCCGCGATACTCGGGGGAATCCTTTTGCACGGCTTCGACGGAAGCCTTGCGTAGAGTCGCACTGTCGATAAGTCCCTGGTCGAAGAGTTGCTGCAACTCGGCGATCGTCTCACGCAACTGAATGGCCGGGTTGAACTGTTTGGTCAACTCCTCTGCACGCGACTCCAAACGCTTCCGTTCGTCATTCGCCTTGCGCATGGCGTTTGCTTGGTCTGCAAGAGCATCGATCTGCTGAAAGTTCAACATTCCTTGAGACCGCAACTCGGCATGCAAAGCCACGCGTTCGCGGATCTCTTGCTCTCGTTCTTCGGCCTGTTTGGCCGACATGGAACCAAGGATCTTTTGAATCTCGATCTCTTGGCGAATCGAATCAAACTTCTTCTTGATGGAGGCTTCGGCCTGCTGAGCAGCTCGGGCCCGTTCCTCCCCAGCTCGCTTCTCGGCTTGAGCAGCTTCCTTAGCGGCGTTGGCCGCGTCTTGAGCAGCTTGCTTTTGAGCCTCGTAGGCGGCGAATTCGCTTTCGTTGTTCGACCGGTTCTTTTCTTTCGCTGCGGCCACCTCGGCGGCTTCGTCGCGGGCCTTCTGGATCGCTTCCATATTCTTGCGACCGGTATCGAACGAGAAAGCCGACTCTATGTCCTCCCCGACCTCGCTCCAATTCAGTGTGACGATGTTCCTAAGCGTGGTTTGGAGTGCCTGGGAAAGTTCATAGACGTCGTAGATCACCCCGGCGAAGTAGACCGTGTTATCGACGATAGCCGGTAGATGTTTCAGGTAACCACTAAAGCCGATCACCCCCTCGGTGATGCTTTCGAAGATGGCTTGGAGAACCGGCGACGATTCCGCCGCGATCTGCCGAAAGGCACCGGTAGCAACCATCTCTAGACGTCCCCAAGCATCGTTTGCAGCACCTACTTGCTCGGCTTGTGCGTCGGAAACGCTCATACCAGCTCGGTCGGCCCATTCGGCCATATCTCGTAGCGCATCGGGACCATCGCGCAAGCTTGAAACCAAGGCAGCCCCTTGCTTCCCAAACAGCTCATAGGCCAGGGTGAGCTGGTCGGTCGGGCTCTGCAACTCCTGGGTCTTGAGCATGATTTCTTCCATCGCCTTGACCGGCCCGAGCTTTAGCAGCTCCCCCGCCTCAAGGCCGATAGAAGAAAGTCGTTCATGGAGGGGACCAGAACGCTTGGTGGCAGCGTCGGATAGACCGAGCGTCATCTTTTGAATGGCGTTGTCGATCGACGCATCATCGAGACCAGAACTCTCACCGAGCGAAAGACGCATCGTGGATAGGTCTCGGACAGACACTCCGAGCTTGGATGCAGAATCGGCCATCTCGTCAATCACTTCGGCCTGCTCCCGAACTCGCCCCCAGGCGAGCCCCAGCGCTGTGATCGCAGCAATCGCAGCCCCAACGCCGACGGCTAGGGTTGCAGCTCCTGCAACACCAGCAACCATCGCGACTCGCGAGCTGGTTCCCGCTGCGGCCCAAGTACTTTGGAGAGTGCGAGTCTTGTTGAGCGACTCATCGATCGCCTTGTTATGCTCCCGCTGAGCATCGATTGAACGCTCTTGGCCGACGATCGAACGAATGAGCCCCGTGGGCCCCTGAGCTGGTCGGGGAATGAGAGCGTTTCCAGTTCCGATGCGAGGGTCATTGCCAACGACTCGATACTCAACGTCGATGATATCGTCGGCAGAATCGGAGACCTTTTCGAGTTCGCGCCCCATGATGCGAATCTCTTTAGTTGCATCCTTGGTCTTCTCCTGAACTTCGCCGATCGCCTTCGCCAGCTTTTGCGCACCGGCGGCTTGGCGTGCCGCGAAGATAGCCTGAATGACTGCGGCAGTCGATTGAAAGACTTGGATCCCGGTAGCCACTCCAGGGATCGTGGCCATGATGTCGGAGATGCCGGTGGTGACCGCTACGGTGATCGGCTCGAACGCGGCCATCGAGTTATTGAGGCTATTGACCTCGGTCGAGATGGCCCGCACTTCGTTGACCGAGTTGCGAATGGCCGCGTCGGCTTGCTGCGTCTTAGCGCCAAGAACGATATCAAGGTTTTCAACAACGGCCATTTAGGAACTCGCGATCGATCGAATGTAGGCAAGAATGCCGTCGGCATAGAGTTTCAACGCCTGAGACCGCGTGCTACGTGCGGCACGGCGCAAGTATTCCTTAGCGGCTACTTGCCGACGCGTAGAAGCCTTTTCTTTCGAAGCGCGGTAGGCTCCCTCCCTTTTGAAATAGGCTTCTTGTCGGGCTCGAAATTCCGATCCCCGTTTCGAAAGTGCTTTGGCAGCTCGGGATTCGGCTCGCAACTGACGTTCGAACCGGCGAGCGATCGCAGCATGCGTGCGTTTGCGTGCCCCAGTCTTCCATCCCCACTCTAAAAACGCACCGTAGAACGTCTTTCCCGAAAACTGGTTATCGCTCGCAGCGGTGGTGACGCGCGCCCCTACACGAGTCCTCGATCGAGCAATGGAGCGTATTTTGATCGATCGCTTGAGCGCTCCGGATTTAACGGGAGCGTTGGCACGTGCTGCGGTCAAGGTAGGCTTCAACGCAGGCCTGGCAGCTTTGCGAATGGCGGCCTTCGCTTGTGCACTCGTTAGCTCGAGTAGCTTGCGGTTCAGCTCGTCGGTACCCGTGAGGACGATGGTAAACTTCTTTTTACGTGGCTTCGACACGTTAGCTCCGTTTCCGCGGAATCGCCTAAGCCCCGGACGCCATGCACATGGCTTCGAACGACTCCTCACCCGCCGCTATCTCTTCGGGTTCGAACCGTATTTGCTCCGGCGCGACGGGGAACTGCGAGGCAAGGGAGGCGTGCAAGTCGAGCCTTTCGAGGCCCAAAGGCTCCAGGCTATGCAGTTCCCGCAGCTCTGCGTACTCAGCAGAGGTCAGACAGCTTAGCCAAGCGGATCTTGATGGAAATCCGAGGTAAAGTGCGATTCGCCATTGCCATCGTCGCTCTTCGTCTTTGGCTCCGTTACCTCGGAGCTTTTTTTTAGTACCTCGTCAACACCGATCAATCGGTTGGCTCCGTTGCAGACCACCCACAGTCGGCTGATCACTCGGTTTCCGGTTCCAGCAATGAGAATCACCAACTCGTCCAGCTCCTTGACCGAGGTTGCGATGCGCACGTTCTTCGAGTCACAGAGACAGTATGCGACCATGAACGAACGCCAGATCTCGCGTTCGTTCTTCTCACTGACTTCGCTTCGCTTGCAGAAGTCGATGAAAGCGGCATCCATCTCGTCTTTCTCCATTGCCGTTAACGACGCAATGTAAAAGACGGTGGACTCCCCCGCCTCGAAGAGGTGTGCCAGCTCGGGAACGGCGACCGGGTTGGGGAGGAGTGGCTGGGTTTGTTGTTGACGCAGTTTTTGGAGAAGGTTCATCATGGGTCCTAAGTTGAGTTTAAAAGTGAATCGTGGAGAACTAGACACCAGTCACGGCACGGACCGGTTTGGCAACCACCTTGGCTTCGATTTCCACCTTGATCCCCTCCGTGCGTTTGAGACCGCTCGGCGCGATCTTGTTGATGCGGCAGGTGTAGGTGATGGTGTTGTAGGTCCAGGTGGACGCTGCGGGGGCGGTACCGGTGCCCGTTTTTCGCACCGAGACGACGATGGTGGACTCGCGCTCGCTGATATCGTCGTTGTCAAAGAACGTTTCGATCGCTTGGTCTTCGGCCGAATCGGGATCGTAGTAGCCCGCAATCTTGATGCTCCCGTAGTCTGGGGGATCGTGATCAAGGCTATCCACTGCAAGATCTTCCATCGTCGTAACGTCGGTCAATCCACGCGTGCGCTCAGGAAGTGTGATTTCGTCAAGGAATTCGAATGCAGTTCCGTTGATAGAGACTTTGGAACCTGCACCGAGTTTGATCTTTTTAGCCATAGGTAGTTACTCACATTCAATCACGTAGATTGTCAAAACGAACGCGTGCATGCAAAGCGCGGCATCACCGCTTGCACTTTCAAACTGATAGTCATCATCCATCTCGCTCAGATCACTGGTCGCAAGAAGCATGTTTTCCAACTGCACTCCATCAATGTCGAGTGCCTCGACAAGCGCCGTACAAAACCCTTCGTCGAACTCAGGTGTTAGCACCTCGATAACAAATCGATCTTCCAGGATGCCGTCCGCATCGAGCATCTTCTCTTGAAACGATCCCCGACGTGTGAACCAGATGTGTGGATACTTGGACGATTGCGGGATCTGCTGATAATGAACTCGATTGCCTACCTTGTCGGTGATACCGCTGGTCGCAAGGAGTCGCTGTCGAACGAAATCCGGAACGGTCGCGTAGCTCATCCCTGTCGAATCTCCGCACAAAGTAGGGTTTGCTCGGTACCGCGTTCGTCGTTCGTCACTCCCAAGATGTTGAGAATGCGACCGCGAAAGAGGATACGATCCTTCTCCACTGCCGGGCTCCGACGGGTTGTTACACTCACGGTGACTTCCGCGACCAGTTGACGAGCCCGTTCCAGCTCCCGCCCAGTAAGCTCGGTGACCTTGGCTGGGTGGTTGCTCGCGATTGCCTTCCACTCGGCCTGTTCGTGACCGAGCCGGTCGTAAGACTTCTCTCGACGCTCGATGGTGATTCGATGCCGATACTTCCCAGCGCTCATTTGGTCACCTCAGCATCCACGTAGTCTTCCGGGGGACGCATCATTTCCAGCATCGCTAGTGTGCCATGCTCGACCTCTTTCGATCCGACTCCAATGAGTACGGTCTCCCGATTCTCATACCAGTGCGATATCAACATCAGTGCCGCTCGGGTCAAAGTGCGTGGGACGAGCCCCGGTTCAGTCCACCCGGCGCGGAACTCGATCGACACCGCATTCGGCGTCGCGCGAGTCGCAGGGAAGGGAGCGTAGTCCGCTAACCGAAGAGCAGCTCGCCCGTTCCCCCGAGGTTGAATCAGTTGCTCGGTTGGGATCGTTTGGGGCTCCCCCTCCGGATCCACATAGCTGACACTGACGATCTCGCTTACAGGCCAGACCGGGAGCGCGATCGATCCTTGTTTCCGCGGAAACCGGTCGAGCGTCAGTCGATACCCCGCCACTGCGATACAACATGCCAAGTACTCCTCTATGTAATCGTGGGCCGCCTCGATGGCTTCCGTGATCCAGTCGTCGTCGGAAGTATCGGGTATTCTCGAATTGCGTCTAACGCGTTCGGGAGTGACCACCCAAAACGTGTTTTCCGAGATTCTCTCGCATCGCATTCGTAGGCTTCCCTATACAGCCAAAGTTGGCGAAACAAACGTTTCGACTCCGAGTTGAACCGCACCCAGCGTCTAGATGCGATCGCAAGCAGTGGATCGTCGCATTCCAACTGCATGACACTCGCCCGAGGTTTGACTCGAGCGATCGGGGATCGCAAGAGTTCGACGACGAAGTCGCGGCGGAAACGCCGCGACAGATCGAACCAGCTAAGATAGATTTCGCCGAACGACTCTATCTCCACGTCCTCCGGATCCAGCAGGCAGACTAGCCTTTGCGAGTCCGACGATTCGGTGGTGGTGATTGTGGGGAATCCTTATTAGGGAGAGCATCATTCGACGCATTCGGATCGGAAGCACTTTCGTTGCCCTCGGAGTCATCACCGTCGTTGTCGGAACTATCGCTGTTCCCTTCGGGTAAATCCTCTTCTGGTTTGACGGCTACCGGTTCTGGTTCGATGGCTACCGGAATTGGAAACCGGTATAGCGTTTCCAGTTGCAGCTCGGTGGGTTCCGACGTCAATAGTCGACGAGCTTGTCCGGATCTAATGAGGTTTTCGGCCTCGGCTTCGGAAATCTCGACCAGTTGGTCGGGAACGAGCGCGAAGTCGTTCCCGGCGAGGGAAGCCAACAGAATTACTTGTGTCATTGGGGGGGAATCCTGCTCGACCGGCCATCCCCGGTCGAGCACGTTAGGAGAAAAAGAAACGTTCAGTTGAACCGGCTTACGCCTGGGTCAGCTTCTTGACTGGGCAAGGTGCATTATTGGTCCAACGTTGGAGGCGACCGTCGAACCCTTGGTAGCCCAAGAATCCAGTATGCAACGTCTCAGCGAAACGTTCGGTGAGTTTTTGCACCAAAACATTTCCCACCTCACGCGCCTTGTAGTACCCGTAGTCACCGTAGAGCATGGTGATATTGGTGGTCGCGATCACGTTTTGCATGTACTGGTTGTAGATGATTCCCTGACCGTTCAACGTGTCGGGAATTCCATCTTTCAAGCCAGACGCCCAGAGGAAGCGTCCGGTGGTATCCTTGAGCAATCGAATCGATTTGATGACTGCGTCGTGAGCCATGTACATCCCGTTCGCTCGATAATGCGGATCCACCGAATGCTGTAGGTTGATCGTATCGTCCGCACTGATGGCTGCAGCGACCGCAGAGGTCACCCCCGCCGCCGCTTGAACAACGATGCCACCAGGTTGCGTTGTGCCGTTTCCGAGTGTCGCTCGTTTGAGTTTGATTCTCGCCAGACGTTGTCCGAGCATCTCCGCGACAAGCAAGTCAACGTTCGGTAACGAGTCACGAGTGAGCTGTAGGGATACCTTGATAAACCCCGATGTGAAGTCGTAAGCTCCCAGCGTCAACTGCTCCAGGGCAGCGTCGGGTTGTGCCAGCGCATTGATATCAGCTCCTTCACCGATCTGCTGGCCTTCATTAGCGGTGTCATCACCAACCGGCCATTTCATTTGCTCGCCGGTTTCGGTGCGGATCGTATCAACGAACGCAAAGAAGGGGCTCGTAGCGAGCATCGCCATCTCGATGGTATTGATGAAGGTGATCGGAACCAATTCAGCACCGGTTCCCGCACCACCTTTTGACATGCTTCGTTGTTGCTCACCGAGCTTTTCTTCAAGGATCGCGTGGTTATAGACGCGTGCCGCTCGCTGAAAACGTTTGTAGTCTTCGGTTGGTAGGAGCTTGGCACGAACCACCGAATCACGAGGGTCAGCGTGGAGACGCTGGCACGCGTCCCGCATGCGAGAGTCCAGCAGCCCCGGATTGATGTGAGCAACAATGAACGCTCGCATGAACTGTCGGCCGTCGGCTTGCCGCTGTGCAAAGCTACGTGCTTCATCGAGGTCTTCGAAATCCTCCCCGTAAGCCTGTCCGCTTGCTGGGTTGATGTCATCGAGGCCGGGTTTCTGGCGACCGTGGTGGGTCGATCGACCTTCCCAATCGTTGACCTCAGTGATTCGCGAGTTGATCGATTCGTCATCCTCGATCGACTTGATCTCGTTCCGCAGAGTGTCGTACTCAGAGTTTACCTTCTCCCACGCGGTTCGCGTCTCATCGGGCCAAAGGGCAATAGCGGGATCTTTTTCCGCGGCCTTCTTCCGTTCGTTGTAGGCAGTTCCTTGCTTCTTGATTTCAGTAGCAAGCTCCCCTGCCTTCTTTCGTTTCTCCGCTAACACGCTCATTTGAACCTATTCCTCGAATGTCGGACCCACTATGAATTGACGGTACATGCCCACCGTCGCGTATGAACGCTGGCAAAAGTGAGAAAGTCCAACGTGCCAGCGTATAGACGTCTGGCCCGTGAGAATCACTGGGCAATCGGAAGCGGGGAGTATAGCGGGGGCTCTTAACGAGGTTTCAATGTACCTAGACAGGTGCCGTGGCCGCGTAGGTGAAGAGAATGGTTCCGCTGTCCAAGTCAGTGTTGGAGGAGTTCCGTTCCCGCAGGGCAAAGAAGATCGATCGTTCGACCTTGGTGTAGATCCGTGGAATCACGACGGAATAGGACGAACCAGTAATGACGGGTGAAAGCGTAGCAATATGCTTTTGATTCTTGTCGCACAGAACGAAGTCGCAAACGGGGAGCGTTATCGGATTCAAAGCCCCGTCGAGAACCGTTCGCGTGATTGGAACATCAGCATCGATCGTCACCGTGATCGTGGCAGCCGAGTAGTTTCGATCGTTCTCACCTTGGCTTGGGAGAACCGCCACTGTCTGAATGTGAAAGACTTGAAGCCAATCGTCCCAGCTCTCGGGCTCTGTGGCTCCCCGAAACAACCGCCAAACCGTAGCGATCGCAGGGTCGACCTCCACCGCGTAAGATCCCGTTGCCACCTCGATCGGGACACGTTTCGTTTCCTCCCAGTCAGCCAATGAAGAGCCCTCGGAAAGGACGTAGAAATCCGTGACTCCTGAATCTGCGGTGAAGGTTAGGGTTTCCATGGTACGTCACGTCTATTGGGAACTGGAGAAACTTGAAAGATCTACCTCGGTGAGTTAGTATCCCCCACCAAGCGTTGTAACTGTTACGTTGATCTCGCTGATGTAGTCACTCAGCAAGGAGAAACCGGTCGCTCCCCAGTGCGTACCGAGGCTTCTCCGGTTTGATGCCGATGACCCAGCCGCTACAGAGCGGCTATGGGAAACTCGGGTAGCTCGACAGATCGACCTCGGTGAGCTGGTATCCTCCGCCGAGCGTGCTCATTGCCGCGTCGATCTCGCTGATCAAGTCAGCAATCATTGCAAAGCTTGTTGCTCCTGCATGTACTCCGAGTAGGAGCAACTCACTTCCAAGCACACACCAAATCGGCGATCCCGAATCGCCCCCAACGATCGGCTCAGCGTAAGGGGCAAGCTCCGCACGCGTTGACGCTGTGTGAATTATTGTTACGTGGGGCGCGGCCGACAGAACGGTATGCGCCAGAACTTGAGCATCCTGGTCGCCGCAGATAATCTCCAGGCCAGCGAAAGAAATATATTCTCGCCAGTTTTCAGGAAGCACCTTGCACGGAGATATGCTTGCGGGTAAATCGCTATCAAGCAAAGCAATTCGAAGATCGCCAATGCCGATGAACTGTGATGCAATAATTGTACGTTCAACCACTTGATTATTTAATGCGACAAACAGCACGACTGACCCGATTGATGGATAAGCATGATTGGCAACTACTAGATGCCTTTTCGAAACAGCGCATCCATTGAATCGCTGGCCTGTCGTGCTGTTTCGGATAGGCCATGCTGTCAGATCGCGAGATACCCAACAGTTTGCGTTACGCGAGTAGATTGCAAGATCGTGAGAGATCGTGCTGTACACAGATTTCGATTTTCCTGGCGCCGCCATCGAAATTGTTGTGTCGTTGATTTCCTTGCCGAGCGTCCCATCTATATAGCGTGAAAAAGTATCGACGGTTTCCCCTCCGGTGATCGAACCGTTGTGCACTGTAGTCCTCTTGGCCGGTAGAATGCCTACGACGATGATTACGCCCCCACTTGCGTGCGTTGTTATTCGTCCAGTCGCATCAACGCTTGCTACCACGGGGTTCGTCGACGAGTAGTATTCGACGAAATTTTCGGCGTTACCCTCTAGCGTAATTTGCCCATGCACTGTTTTGATTGCAGTTACGACTCTCGTGTAAACCGAGTCTCGCACAGTAATCTCAACAGGAGATGTTCCACCTTCCTCTACCACGATCGGGGTATAGTTGATGATGAAATCGGTCGTGGATGGCGAAATCTGTAATGCTCCGGGGGTAATCTGGATCATATTTTCGTCGCCCACCAACCAGTAGTACCTTTGAAGATCTGAGCTTTTTCATCCATAGCTAGAACAATATCGGATCCAGTGGTCGTGTAGAGACGATTAGCTGCGTCACTTGAAACGGAATTATTCGTGAGTGTGAGCGAGACAGACATGCCATTGTGGACAATGAACGATCTGGGAAAAGCGCCTGCCTCCATTTCTGTTGCAGAAAATCCAGTGATTGTTCGAGGTGTAGCTCCTCCGGTAACGCGATAGAGGCTTCCACTCGCAGGCCAAATCAAATTGTCCCAGCTTGGGATCGCACCTGACGGGATACTTCTAGGGCTGAACCACTTGGCAGACAGAGAGACACCTCCAGAAGTCACTCCATTTCCAACGCGAATATCAGATACGCCCTGCGTGCTGTATGTCACGATAGCGATCTCGCCAAGATTAAGAACGATGGCATCAATCGTAGCCTTGTCTCCGATTCTCACCGATACAATTGCGTTCAGTACTCCACTTGCGTCAAGTGCCGGTGGATTGAGTGGTGTATCGAGCTGAGCCTTGAGCACTGCATCAATCGCATCAACCTTCATCGCGAGCGCGGATACCATAGCCTCTAGATCGGCTTTGCTTGCAAGTGCTATCGATGTTGCATCGCTGATCGGTTTGTTGGCGTCGGATGTGTTGTCGACTGCACCGAGCCCTACGTCGGATTTGGAAAGACTGCTTATCGCATTGCTAACCTCTCCCGAAGCAACCTCGCCTGCTATTTCCGCAACTCTTTCCTCGTCGGTGCCCCCGATCATCGCCACATTGCCATTTTCGTCCACCGTTACGAATCCAGCCTCAGTGGCAGCAAAGCGAATATGATCCTTCTTCGCTGCGTCGATTGCTCCATTCTCAATCTCGATCTGAATTCCTGCTTTTACCATAAGATCAACTCCGATTCCGAGCTTAACACGATTTCAGATCCGGCATCAAGCACGAGGTCGCTTGGTGCGAAGATTGTGCGGCGAGGGGGAATTACGTATGACTCCCCCTCAACAAGGTGGTTTGGAGCGGGAATCCCAAAATTTAGATCGTCCCGGACCTCTTGGATGTCGTTGTTAAGCGTATCTTGCGAGACAGCTCGTGGTTGACCTGGCGTTACTCCCATAGGTCAAGCTCCCGTAGTCGCACCGATACGTCCTCCCGAGTTGCTGCAAAACAATTCCGCTCGCGCAGAAGTATTTCGCGTTCACTCGATTGGATCGATCGACTCGAGGTAGCAGCTTCATACGCTGGAAACGTCACCGGGCCCACGTCGTAGCAGACGCCGATTTCCTTGATCCAACGAACATCGTAGGACTTGCCGTCCTCTTCTTTGATCGTTTCCCAGACTGTGACCGACGGGTAGAAGGAAAAACTGGATCCGGTGACGTCCCCCCGGCTGATCTTCTCCGCGACGCTCAACCATTGCGGATCGCTGCTCGACTCGTCGCTTTCGTAATACAACCCCACGGCATCGGTGGTGAGGCGACAGGTACCAGCTTCGGTTCGCCCGAGAACGTAGTTCATGTCGTGATTGAACAAGCAGCGAACGTCTTGCTTCTCGTTGATCACGCGATCGAACGCTCCGGGCATGATCCGCTCGACCAGGTCATCCCAGAGCCAGTACTCTGTGCTTGGATCGGCAGGGTTGTAGAAGACTGCGCCGTAACCGCGAATGACTTTGGAATCGGACGTCGCGTTCCGCTTCTGCAACGCCAAACGTCGTTCCCCCGAAGCGGGATTCGAGATTGAGAACCGCCTATGTTGCAACCGCATCGTCATCTCCCCGTTCTAAAAGTTTGTCGATTAGCAAGAGGCTGCTCGCCTCGGCGTGGCCGCGAAGGCTCGCAGCGTCCACACCGAGAAGCGAGTCAAACCACGCGTTGGCCCTGTCCGTGCACTCGGTTCCGACGAGGGCAGCAACGTTTCGCAAAGTGCTATCGATGATTCCTACAATGTTTTCGCGATCGTCCTCGAGGGGCTTCCCTCGATCGACACGGATGCAAGCTCGATTGATGGCACGAGCAAAAGCCTCCTCGAGGAGCGAACGGTAGATTTCGTTCCGATCCGTTTCCGCGGAATCGGTTTCCCCAACGGGGGAAAGATTGAGCGGGTAGTAGTACGTGTCCCCACCCTCGTAGCTATCGAGGTTCTCCCACCCGCGTGTTTCGTTCGCACTGAAACGACCGGCCTGAATCCCCGTGATGGCAATCGTATTTCGCGTTGCAGCATCAGCCCAAAGGAGGGCGTTGACGTTGTTCTCGATGTACATGCCAGCGGCCCGTTCCTCTTCGGTCAACAACTTTGTCGTGCATTCCGCACAGTTGCCAATTAACCAGTGGGACAGAGCGCCGTCGTGGTAGTTTCCCTTGGCGGCTTCCTCCGAGTTGAAGCTGATGGAATCTTTGAGCCCGAGTCTAGACGGTTGAATGTTGTACATGCGAGCCACCTCGCGAACCTGGTTCTCGTCCAATTCGAGAAGCTGGGCTTTCTGTGGATCCACTTGGGTCGACACCCATTGCATGTTGTCTCGAATCACAAGCGTCTTGAATGCGTTGTCCGAACCCGTGAATCGCTCTTCGATTTGCTTACGTGCCTTGGTTACTGCCTTTGCCGAAGTGCCTGGTTTGACTTGCAGAATCCCCCCCGCGTTCATGTTGTTGCGGAAGAATCGGGCTTCAAACTGCTTTGCCGCCAATGCGATTGCAAAGTCCTCCCGGAACAAGCGAATAGTGTTAGCCCCTTGCACGCCGTCGATCGAGAGCCCCTCGAGGTGGAGTACGTCGCTAGCGGCAAAGATTCGCGTTCCTTTGCGTGACTGTGTCACGCATTGAAGTTTGCCATTGATTCGTGCCATCCAGGTGCGGTCCGGCAGGAGTTGGTAAAGCCCGATCACCTCACCACGGTTATTGCGGTCGATCCAAGCGTAAGCGTTCCCCCAAATCAGAGCCGAGGTAAAGTAGCGACGCCAGAACTTGTAACCGTTCACCTCCTCATTGGCCATGCTGTAGCGATGAATTACTTTTTGAACGGGGTGGCCATCAGCAATCTGGCGCCCCGACCTCGTCTTTTGATAGACGTTCAGAGGCAACTTGGCGCAGTCGCCAGATATCATGCTGACCGCTTGATTGAGCGGTGCATACCCCAGCACTTTCGATGCTGTGACGGTGCTACCGGTGTCTCCCGTGTAGCTTCCAGTGGCCTCGGAAGCCAAGATATCAGCCGTCACCGGTTGCGCTGGATCTTCCAGCGAACGTGATACCCACTCCGCAGCTCGTCTTACTCCTCTTGTGAACCAATTGGCCATGATATCTATACGACGAAAACGTCGTCCTCTCCGTCGTCCTCGACCTCAACTCCCCGACCGACGACCGTCTGAAGACTCATCAAAAGCGATTGGGGGCCGTCGACCTTCTTGAAGTCCCCACGGGCTTGCTTGACGAGTCGTTTAAAACCGTTCGTGTTGGTGATCGCTACGGCGTTTGCCATCTGCCAAGTCATGACGGGGTTTCCGTTGTGCCGTATCCGTTGTGAGATGATGCGTCTCTCGCACTCTTGAACTACGGGCCCGTAGTGGATGATTTGCTGAGGAAACTCGACTCGTTCCGCTTCGGTCATCGCCTCAAGCTCTTGAGTGATGTTCTCAGCTTGGTGCGGGTCGTAGTAAAACTCGTTGACGTGAAACATCTTGATGATCTCAGCAAGGTCTTGCGTCAGGATCGGATAATCGATAACACGGCCTGGCGTTAATCGAATGTGACCTAGCTCGGCCCAGCGGATGTAGTTCACTCGTTTCTGTTGGCGTCTCGCTTCCACTTCGGGTAGCCAGAACCAAGTCCGAGTCCATAGGATCCCGTCGGGATCTTCGATGCAAAGCGTAGCCGACACGGTGTCCCGTACCGAAGCTAGGTCCAAGCCGAGCGCGCTGGTGATGGCGTCGATCTTTCGAAGATCCTCATCGGTGTACGCCTTAAAACAATCAATCCGCTTCTTTGCGTTCTTACGTTCCGTGGGCCCAGAGTCCCAATCGGAAATGCCCCTCGGAAGGGCCGAATCTATCCAACTGTTCATCGACGTTACCCAGATCCCGAGGCGCAAGCGTTTGAAAGCGATCCATTGCGAAGGATCATCCTTCGCCGCATGGTAGTCAGCACGGAAGGTGCTAAGTTTCAGTGGGCTATCTTTGTCGGTTCCCAACGATGGGTTGGCTTTGAACCAGTTGGCTTCGTCGTGGGGATCGTCGTCTTTCGAAAGGCCATACACCGTTCCGAGAAACGTCTCGTCGATCGACCGACCGCTATTTATTTCAAGGGCTTGGTCGTGTGCGTACTTGCAAACGTTTTCCCCTTCTTCGCCGGCAGTCGTGATCGCAATGAATGCTCCCTCCGGTTGGGAGGCGAGCATCCACTTGAGTGCGTTGTAAAACTCGAATCCTTTCCAACGATGGAACTCATCAGCCAAACAATGACCGTTTACACCATCGGCCGAAGCGGGATCCGCCGCGATCACCTCCCACGTCGAGTCCCCATACTCGACGGTGTAGAACCCTTCCAGCTTCTTCACTTGAGCAGCTTCCGATAGCTCTGGGCAGTTTCGTATCTGTCGAATCGCATGCATCAGGCACTTCTGCGCCTGCTTCTTGGTTGTCGCTGCGAGATAGAGTGCGATTTGTCGCATCGCCCCATCCTCACCGACCGAGTCGGCAAACAGCAGATAGTTTCCTAGCAACGAAAGAAACGGTGTCTTACCGTTCTTCTTCGGAAGTTCGGCGTACCACATCCGGAACCGGCGGACGTTGTAGCCCCACTCCTCGTTGAAACGAACCCAGCCAAAGAACTGAGATGAGCAATCCACTTGCCACGGGAGGAGGCGGAAGGGCAGTCCGGCCCAAGCACCTTCGGTCAACGTGCCGTGGCGATCGGCGAACTCAAGCCAATGTTCGGCCCGCCTGATATCGAACGTACAGCCGTTGAGCATGGCACGCTCGTCGGCTTCCTCCCCAGCTCCTTGCCGAATGTACTTGAGCCACCCTTCACGCTTTGCTTTGGCGCGAAGCGAAAGGAGGTCGGTACTGTTCGGCTTCTTGCTCTTGATGTTCTTACGCGGTGCTATCAACGCTCCGTCTTTCTCCGTGCGAAAGCTTGGATTCCAGCCCCTTTGTTCGAGGCGATCCCCCCATGCTTGCGCATTTGGGCTAAGGAGAACGGATGCAAACCGAACTTTGCCCAAAGCCGTTGAAGGTTCGCGAGCGCTTTCTCGCGCATACGCACCTGCGGGGATTCGGACTCGTACCCACTTTCCGAAGTGAACGTAGCTCGGGACGGATCTTCCATGAGCCAGTTGGTCAGCCTTCGGTATTCACCGTAGGTTCGGCACAACTCCGCAAAGGTCTCAAGGTGCAGCTCGGTCAGTAGGTTGATCTCGACGAGCTGGGGAGCTAGTCGATTCCAATACGCCTTGCCAATCTCACACAACCCAAACCCTTCGGGATTTGGGGCGCTCTGAATGGGTGGTGACTTCTTCGAGACTTTCTTAGCAGCCTTCTTGGTGACCTTCTTGGCCATCTACTCCCCCTTCGCAGTCTTGATGTCGTGGCATTGTTTGCACAAGGCTTGCCAGTTCCCTCGTGCCCAGAAGAGCGATCGGTTCCCACGGTGAGGTACAACGTGATCGACGACCGTTGCCGCAATGAAGCGATCTTCCCGAGCACACTGAACGCAGAACGGATGTTCCCGCAGAAACGCGGCGCGGGCGTGACGCCATTGCCGATCGTAGCCGCGGTCGGCACTCGATCGACGTCGCGTCGGTTTTGCCTTGAGTCGCTTCGCCCGATCAGCCATCGGTCATCGGTGCAACGATCGAAAGCGTTCGCTTACATTCCGAAGCCGCTAGACTCTTGAGTTCGGCGGTACGCTCTGGCCCTACCTCCTTCAGGAACTCATCCGCCCAAGCAACGTAAGTTCGCGATGGGGTCCAGCAGAGGGTATAGCCGGCGCGAATGACCGACGACTTGCCGGATTTCTCCAGCTCGACCCGAAACTCGTCCTCCAATTGCTCGCATCTCTTCTTGAACGTTTCGGCTTCGCGGCCTAGTGCGAGTCGTTTCTCGTTGCAACGATGCCACTCGTTAAGCTTGGTTTCAAGAGACATAAGTCGTATCCTCTTTTACGCGAATGATCGGACTGATGACCCATTCCAGCCATCGCCAAAATTGGAAGTAGTCAAGAACCGGATTGAGCCAATCGGTTATGACGCAGTAGCGAACCTCGAAAGGACTTCGATGATGTTCGCCATGGTGTCGTGGGCTTTGTAACAGCCCCGTTTCCTGAAGTGCACGAATGAAGGGGCTACACTTCTGGTGGGCCCAGGCATGTACTTCATTCGCCTGAGAGGCAAAGACGAAAACCCAGGAGGGATAGATCGCGAAGGCGATCGCAGCCGGGAGGATGGTTGTCCAGTTACGTGTCCAATAATCCCCCTTCAGGAACGCGGCTGGTTGCGCGTGATGCAAGCTGTTCGGTTTGGCGATGTATTTGCCGATGATTGGCCACTTCTCTTCGAAGTACCGATCCTCGATCCAATGCCAGAAACCTGATAGAAAGTCAGCAAGCAACCAAGCCACGAGAAGCTCGGTTAGGAAAACCATTTGCTGAGCTGCCCCCGAAAGACGTAGCCTGCGATTCCTCCCGCAGCGAACCCGACAGCAAGAACAACTAGGTTCCGAAGCAACGACCCGAAAAACGAGATTACTGGTCGATCGGGCTTATTAGGTCGTAGCAAACCCGTGTCGCCATCGGGCTGTTGAGGCTCCGGCTTGTTCGGCCGAAGTCGTCCCCCTGTGATGGCGTCCACCAGGTCCTCGTCACCCTGCTCGATATCCTGCGTTGGCCAAGCAGCTCGGTAAAGCGTTTCCGCGGAATCGGTCGCATCGGCATCGAGGCAACTCACTTCCCTGGCGTGGGGTGGTAAGGGCTCGAGCGACTTAGGGAGTCGACCTTGCAGAGCATTCAGCACGAACGGCATCGATTGTCCCAGTCCTTCACCGCCCCCACCCCATGTGAGAAGACCAACGACCTCGGGACCATTGGAGGTGTAGTCGATGACGCTTGAACCCGATCGGCCACCGATCGCCTCGGGATGCCAAGTTAGAATCTGCCCCTCGGATCGATTCAACTTGAGCACCTGAAGGGAAGGCCATTCGCATCGAGGACACCCATAGGTGGTGATCAATGCGGATGTGTCCGGTTGTCGGTTCGCGATGGGGACCGGCTTCACGTCGGTACCGAATCCTTCTGCAGCTCGTAAGATCGCGAAGTCGATCGACATACCTCGACCGTAACCACTTGCGACGATCGATGCGGTGGATCGCTGACTCCGGCCGTTGAGTTCCCAACGTTCGACATTGACGACTCGTCCCTTGGTGGTCCCTGCTACGTGGGCATTGGTCAAGATAAGAGACCGCCCATTTGCATCTTTGCCAACGATAGTACCGCTTCCGCAAACGCCACTTACCGTAACCCGAACCGTGGCCCGAATTACCTGCTCGAACGCATCGCCACCAGCGCCGGCTTCTGCTGGGCTCACCGAGCTGGTCAACCCTTGCGAGTCGGCTTGGTTCAGCGTGTGAATGTGAATTCCCTCGACGGGGAGACAACCGTTCGGTCCACAGACCACTTGAGCCATTGCTGGCGTGACGAAGAGCGTCACGAGAGCACTGAGTACTGCAAAGCGCAGCATCTTCTCACCTCTTTCTTGGAGACAGACTTTTAGAGATTCTCCAGACAGTGACGCGACTGATGCCAAACTTTTTGGCGATGTCCTTCGTGCGAACTCCAGATCTTTTCGCAACCGCGACTCGCATTCGGTCTTGGCCGCTTAGCAATTTTTTTTGCTGTCCGTTCTTGAAACGCTGGTACTGTCTTGATCTCACGACTAAGAATTCGGCGGCAGTATAGTGGGGCGGATGGGTGATGTTTCAATGTACCCAAACACCCCACCCTAAAAACATTCCAAAAATGTGCGCGCCTACTTCGCGGTCAACGGCTGGGCCCGGACGCCAAAATTTTGCCCCCCTCCCCGACCGTCGTGCGGCTTTCCGCACAGCCCGTCCTGTCCCTGAACTAACAGGTCGGTCGGTCTGAAGCGCCATTTCCCACCGAGTACCTTCTATGCAAACGAAGGTCTTAATGGGTATGATCCGAACGTTTGACTACTAACTCTGGTTCGGATGAGCCGGTAGCAAAAGCCTCGTAGAGCTGGAGGACACATAGAAAAGTATGGACAGAGTAACAACCAATCTATTGCAAGAGTTCGTAAGGGAAAACCAACATGAGTCCTTGCAAGTATCTGAGCAGTTTGAACACTTTGTTAATTTTGCGACGGTGTCCCGCGAGTACGCAGATACCTTTGACCACACCTCCGTCCATGTGGGAAAAGACGGAAACCCAGGAATCGACGGGGTTGGAATCATCGTAAACGGAGCGATCGTTGACGATGCCGAGGAGATTGACGATCTATTGGAAAAAAACAAGTACCTCGAAGTTACGTACGTTTTCGTGCAAGCAAAAACGAGCAGTTCGTTCTCAAGTGGCGATATCAGCACGTTCATTGAGTCTGTTCGGGATTTTTTCCGTGAGGTTCCCGGACAGGTACAAAGCGAGGACCTCAAGAGAAAGTTTGACCTTCAATCTAAAATCCTCAGTCATTCGGGGAAGATGCGAGCTAATCCAAAGTGCAGCTTGTACTACGTCACGACTGGCACATGGGTCGGTGATCAGAATTTAGTTTCCCGAATAGAGTCGGGTAAAAAGGATCTTGAAGACACAGAGCTGTTTAGTACAGTTTCCGTGACTGCATGTGGAGCGAGGGAAATCCAACAGTACTATCGTCAAAGCAAGGAGACGCTCGACGCAGAGTTTGATTTCACTAACAAAGTGACGCTCCCATCGATCCCCGGTATCAACGAGGCACATATAGGCATCCTCCCAATGGGAACGATTCTTCGCCTTATTTCCGACAGTGTCGGAAACGTGAGAAAGGCCGTTTTTGAGGACAATATTCGAGACTTTCAAGGTAGCTCGGAGATTAACGAACGAATCCAAACAACATTGAAGGATGACGAAGCGGCGCTGAGATTTGCCGTTTTGAACAACGGAATTACCATCGTCTGCAGGAACCTCAGGTTTACAGGAGCACGCTGCAAGATTGATGGCTTTCAGGTTGTGAACGGTTGCCAAACCTGTCACGTCCTTTTCAATTGCTCCTCCGTTAATCACGCGGATAATGTTTTTGTTCCGGTTAAGCTAATTGCGACACAGGACGAAGACATTGTCAATTCGATCATTCGCTCAACCAATTCACAGAACGAGGTCAAGCCTGAGCAGCTAGAAGCGATGACGGAGTTCCAAAAAACATTGGAGACTTTCTATAAGACCTATAGGAAAACTCCGGGAGAGCTTTTTTATGAACGCCGATCAAAGCAATATGCTTCCGAACCTATAGAAAAAACTCGAATTATCACGATTCCCACTCAGATCAAATCGTTTTCCGCGTTGTTTCTGGCGGTCCCCCATCGCGTCGCAGGCTACTACGGAACCATACGCGAAAGAATGAACGATCAAATTTTCAAACCAGAACATAAACCTATCGCATACTACGCTTGCGGCTATGCGTGGTACAGGCTTGAGACACACTTCCGAGTGAAGGGAGTTGACTTTAACAAGTGGAGGTCGCTTAAGTGGTATATGCTGATGATTTTTGCGAGAATGGCAGCTGGTGCTCCCCCACAAGCAGCAACAAGGGAATGTGAGAGATATTGCGAAAAGCTCATAAAGAAGCTGGATGACACCCAAGAAGTTAAGCGATTGTTCGACTCAATTGCAACTCGGCTCTCAAAGATTAATCCAAAGACGGATAAGGATTCGGTGAAGACTCTGAATTTCAGAGATTCTATTTTGGATGGTTTCAAAGACTTGCTTCTTCCAGAGAAAAATCGATAAAGGTCAAACTGGCATTCTGCTTGGCAGATAGGATTTCTTCGTTATGTGGGTCCACCGGGGCTACACAACCCATGAGCCAATCACCTTCTTTAAGTTGCGTCATCAAACACCTCACATTGAGCATATCGGACTGGTGGCCGCGTCCCACCAGGGATACCAACCAACCAAGGGAAGTCATCATCGCCGCCATAACCGAGGAGAGCACAGTGCGCCCACTCTTCGTTCTCACTATCGCGAACACGACACTGCAAAGTCCCCGCTTGCACAAGATCAGAGAACCGAGCCGGTCTCCACTTGCGTTCAGCCCAGTCCCAACCGTCACAGTTGGGCAATATCCTCAACCAACTCGGTAGCTCACGTGGGAGTGTCAACGTGTCGCCATTACGTGTTATCGCTATCATCGGATTGCCGCCCTCGAAGTCCGAGCATGTTTCTAGGTCTAGCACAACTTGGGAGCGTACGCCGTCCAACGACTCGAGCCAGTCACCAACAAAGATTACGTTACTCATCAATCACCTCACAGAATGTGTAGTTAACGATGTAGTTTCGACCATTGCTTATCGCGAGCCAGGGGAGCGCAGTCGGGAGAACACATCCGCTCTCGTCCACCTGGAATGTGCTGTACCCACATAGCACAGCGGCCCCAATGGGGCATCCTCATTGTCCCGTACACGACACCTAACAGGAGCCGTTGTGTTGATGTCCATAGGCGTAGCGGGTCGCCACTTGTCAAGCTTCCCCAAACAGTACGTCGGGCAGCTTTGTAATTCAGGGCTTCCCCACACATGGATACAATACAATCTTACCACGATAATCGACGCCAATCATGGGGTTGGCTGTTGTGGTATTCCGATTGCTCTGGGCGAGTGTCAACTGAGATTGACTCGCTGGTCAGTTCGCAAATGCTAAAGTATCCATTTGAGTCCCTTTACCCTGCCTTTCTTCGACACTTTCAAATCAGTGATCATCGTTTTCCCTCTTCTCCTTTTTGTGGTGAACCTTTCCATCGTGAATCACACTAGTGCTTTCGGTATCGGTAGCATTTTCTCTGAGTGAGACTTGATCAGAGCCGTGACTAGCTCTCCACGCTTTTCGAGTTTCGTCGACAGCTTCAACTCTTTGCATCGGATCTGCAATTGATGAATCGTATGTCGGCCTAGCCAAACGGTGAGCAATTGCTGTTGCGGCCCTTCCTCCGTTGTCGACTTCCAGAAGTCTCTCATGCTGATTCCGCAGAACTCAGACAATTGATCAACCAAGTGATGTTGGAGCGCCGGCAGTTTCGAAAGATCGGGGAGTTCCCCAGCTCCTGGAATCTCTTTGCTCTTCGTTGGTTTGCAGGAGACAGGCCACAGCATGAGACGCCACCAATCCACTAGGTATCGAACACCGTGGGAAACCGGGAGGCGAATTGGGGATCCCCAACCGCTCTTCAGGGACTTGGCTTGGGCGTCGGCTTCGTCATACGCCAGCGAAACAATGTCTTGCATTCTGTTCGATTGCAAATACGCCTCGATCACGAATCCGAGCGTTGATAGCTTTTGCGTCTCAGTCGCGTTCAACGCCAACTGACAACGTAGAGCCATTGACTTCCACTCTGCGGTAAAGTTCTTCAGCCTTCGATCGGCTTCGGCTCGATTCTCCTTGTCGATCTCGGCTTGCTCCTCGGGGGACAACGCGGGAGCTGCGCCGTCGAGCTTTTTCTTCGCGTTCCCGTTGCGAGCCCTGGAGACGGACCTTCTCTCCAACGCTTTCGTTTGAAGCTTATCCCACAACTTCATGTTCGTAGTTGCGATGTACTTCTCACCTGCAACCTGAAACTCGATCGGGTTTAGCTCCTGCAATTGCTCGGCGGTCGGCTTGAAGAGCATCTTATCGCAACCGTGGAAAGTCTTATCGACTTGCCAGTTGCTTATCTCCCGATCATCCATCGGGCGAGTGAACTGGCTGAATGTCCACTCAAGCCAGTACGGCCATTCGTCGGTAGTCATCAATTCCACTCGGTTCTCTTCATCGAGCAGGTCTGATTCGATCTTCTCCATCATCGCGGGGATCTCCAGCAACGGTATCAGTCGCCGAGCTGCTCGTTCGCTCAACTTCCCTGAGATGATCATGGTTCGAATCGATTCGGGGAGTCGCAGGATCCGCAAAGCGTTCTTCGTGCCGCTGTCGCTGTTGAGACCGACGGCCTTACCGGCTGCGGCTCGCTCCAGGCCGGATCCCCCTTCGGAAATTGGCCGCATCAGTTTCGAAATCAACTCGGCTCGCTCAACAGCATTCAAGTCGCGTCGGTTGCTGTTCGCTGCAGCTAGGCGAACCAACGCATCGTCGGAGTTCTCACGAACGACCGTTGCACGAATCGTATCGCGTTTCAGTTCCATCAATGCGCGGTAGCGACGCTCGCCGCTAAGAAGCTCATAGGGATACTTGCTATCCCCGGTAGCTCGAACGGTTGCTGGCTCAAGCTGCCCGAAGGTAGCGATCGAGTCGGCTAGGTCGTAGATCGAGCTATCCCCCTTCAAGTTGCGATTGCTCGCATGCGGTTTGATTTGCTGGATCGGAATATCTTCGATAAGGCACTCGGTCACGAGGGCTTTGGCTGGGTTCGTTCCCGAGTATTCCTCGGGCTTTTCGACATTTGTAGTCGGCTGTTTGCACGCGGTAGTCGGCTTGCGTTTTGATGTGGTAGATGCCATAGTTTGTTGTCCTTTCGGGGATAATTGAGAGGGTGTGAGGGGGAAGCAGCTCACGCCCTCTTTTTCGTTACTGGGTTGGTGGTTGAGGGTTGGTGGGCGTTGTTGGTCTAGGACGTCCTAGGTTTGCGATTATCTTGCGTTCCTCCTCGGTGAATCCCTTTGCACGCTCTTCGGGGGCCAGATAGATTTTTGACCGTTGTTCTTGAGGAGGACTCGGGGGAGAGGGCGACGGAGCCGGTGGAACGAACGGCGGACACCTTGCTCGAATCTCGTAGTAGGACAATTCCAGGTCCTGGCAGATTCCACGAGCACATGCTCGAAGGTAGTTCGCAGGGGAGGAGAAAGATTGCTTGCCTCGGATGCCAGCGCGTTGTTCTGCAAGCTGTTCGCCACCAGTGATTCGCTGGGCAACCAAGCAGACGAAGGCTAACTCCCACGCTACCGAAAGGATCTCGGGACGCAAATGCTTCGGGAACGCAGTGACGATCTTCTCGGATGCTTCGATGAGTTCGTCCAGTTGATCGTCGTCATCGTCATCAACAGCCGCCGTCGCCGTCTCATTCTCCAAGCGACGGCGACAGCGGTAGTGATTAAGCGTAAGCGTATATAAAGAGGGATTTGAAATTGTCGCTTCGTTGTCGTTCGATTGTCGCCCAGTTGTCGCGACATTGTCGTCTTGTTGTCGCGAGTTTGTCGCGTTGTTGTCGTGCGACTGTCGCCCTGTTGTCGCGTCGGTTTGGCCCTCCGCCGAGACATCATTTTCGGGGGGGCAATTTTCCCAAACGATGCCAGACGAAGCCTCTGCAAGTGCAACGATGTTGGACCAATTGATTTGCAGAGCAACCATTCCATCTTCGCCAGGGACGGAACGGCACAGGCGTACAAGATCAAGGTCCTGCAATCGCTTCAACGCCCGCTGAACATTTCGCAAACAGCAGTCAAGCTCGACGGTAAGCTGTTCATGCGTTCTGGTGAAAGTATCGAAGCCGCACAGGCGAACAGCGTTTCGCAGGAGAATCCCAGTCGCCGACTTCACCCTTATGCCAGCGACGCTCAATGCAATCTCTGTCGTCTTGAGCATTTGGTTACGGGCGATATCTCGGGCAACCTCACTAGCCTTCTTATCCTGAGCGGCACCAAACTGGTGATCAAAGAGGGGATATTCCGACTCTCGTGTCATTTTTGTATCTCCGGCATCATGTCGGAAGAGTGTTGTAAATTGCGTTGTAAATCGGGTGTTTTTCGATGCCAAAAACCAAGAAACAATAGTCTTAGGAAGACTATGGTTTTCAGCGTTTTTGAATCGCCTTCATCGACCTCTAAAGGCGTACCTTTAGCGGTCCGAGCAACCATCAGTTGCTAAGTTGAGTGCGTACAACGAACGGACTGAGAAACGCTCAGTTTTTGAACATCGATGTTCGCGGGATCAAATTGTCCGTACCGGTAGCGGCTCCGTTGGCTCGCATTGCAAATTGAGACAGCGGTTAGGCAGACCGGACGTCGGGGAGGGGAGCGGTTAAGGTCCAGATGGCATGGTTGTGAGCCTTCTTGTTAAAGTGAATTGTCTTGGTGCAGTTGAGCTGCGCCGGCTAGCCGGGACGCTCGAACTCGATCGCGGCTAGTAGGCCGATGTCTCTTGCAAGCAGCAAGCAGCTGACGGCGTTGTGACACGCCATGAGACGATGTGCGATCTGTTTAACGAACTCACTCCGACACTCTTCTGAGATACGGAGGAATGGGCCTAAGGCACATCCACAGCTCGGATAAGCTTGCACATATTCCCACATAGCATCACGCCAATGGTCCGGAAGATCGCTAGGCACGCCATCTTCAACGATGTGCATTTGTCGTGTTTCGATTCGCGCGTGATCGGCACCTTCCGGAACCATGCAAGAAATGGTTTTATGAACTTCGCTTCTCCAAATCTTCCCAGGCACCAATAGCGTCGGTAGCCCCCACTCGCGCACGTCGATGCGGTCAAGCAACCGTCGTTCGATCGAGACGGCGCTCATCGCGGTGTTCCTAAGGGGTGTTGCCATCATCTAAAAGCGCCCTCCCTTTCTCTGTCGGGGTAAAGATTGGTCCAGGCATCCACGCAGCATCTTCTCTCGATACCAGACCGGCAGTCCACATGTGCTGCAGGAAAAAGAATTCCTCAGACTCGTACTCCGAGACTAAGTAATAGGGGGGCTCATCCACCATGCGCTTAAGAAACTCTCGCGCACGACCGGTGTTGGAACAATTGACTTCCTTGAGACGTTCCTGTTCAATCGGGAAATCGAAACCGTCTCCATGTAGTTTCGCGAGAAGCCTATACGCTTTTCCACGTTTTCTGATACAGGCAACGAGGGATTCTGTTTTCTCCTGAAGCTTCCTTTTTAGCCCCTCAATGTGCTCTTCTCGAGTGGTTTTAAAACCCATGAGCCGAAAGGCCGCGTCACTTATTCCTGTGCTTGCTTTGATGGCATCTTTGAGACACCGGTACTCAAGCATGTCGAGCAAACCAGAATGCGCCGGATCTAGATGGGTCAAAGCAGCCAGCGCAGCGTCGACGTCTCTCGCTACTTGTTCGACCTTCTCTGTCATGAACACCTCGATTTCATACTCGATATGTTCTCCCTGAGTGCATGTGCTGTAGCGTCGCCTGATTTTGATTGATGACATATATCGTTCCTAAGTGGGTATAAGAAGAGCCGACTCGACGATTTCAGCATCGCGAGGAAAGCACGTTTTGATTTGTCAGACGGGTTTGTGGGCTATTTCATGATGGCTGCTCCTCAAGTAACGCTTTGCCTTTCTCGGTCGCTTGGTAGATCAGCCCAGGACACCAGGATCGGACACTCTTTGTCATCAGCCCCTCTTTGACCATGCGTTCAAGAACATCGAAATTTTCGCATCTCTCCTCGGTAACGAAGTGGTTTCGATAGTTCTTTGGATAGCCGGTCGTGTGTCTGAGGATTTCCAGGCGTCGCTCTTCGAAAGTTGCGCTGGGTGAAGTCACGGTAAAGGGCCTTTCAAAAGGGAAATAAGGAGGTCGTAACTGCCGACTGCGACTCGAGCCACGGAAGAGCTGCGGGGATCGCTGGTGACATCCGACGGAACCGTTCGCCGAATGCCCATTCACAGAGTCGTTCGCATTGACGCATCGAGAGACCGAAGCATTCGTCGCGAATCCGCGATCCGCAAAGCCAGTAGTAGGATCGATCGAAGAGTCGACCGATCGCTAGATTCGCGACTGGAGACCAGGGGCATTGCTTGTGGGGGACGTGGCCAACGATCGCCGTCGATCGCCCACGACGTTCGTCGAAGCTGAGTCGGCGGATCGGCTGCAGGAAGACATGCTTCCCGACGCGCCATTGAGTTAGCTCGATAAATACCGAGTCGAAAATTCCGTCCCCGCCACACTTCCAGCAAACATCCTCGAAGCCTGAGTAGTCGCATACGCCGCCGCGTCCTCCACATCGCCAGCATGGGTAGTCGATTCGCTGAACCACCTTGCCGGTGCAAGTTCCAATGGACTCGCAGATCGCAGTCTTGAGTTGATAAAACTCATCTTTGGCCAAGGGAGCCGTGTTCGCGGCCCAGAGCACGTGAGCGACTCGATTGATTTGCTCTTTGGCGACTTCAGAAAACGTACTCATTCTGCACTCGGAATGGTGAGGTCGATATATGACGGATCGCAATCGATTTCGAGTTTGGTTCCGGCTGCCTTCATGGCAAAAAGAGCTTGCTCGAAACCGTAGAGTGGACCGATAAACAATCCCTTGAGGTCGTTGTATTTCCCGAGCTGCAAGCGGTAGAGTTCCCCGTTGTGAATGCCGATTTGAATATCGCAATCCTTTTCGAGCTTCCCCGTCTCCTTATCCAGAAACAACTCGTGAAATCCTTTGTAACGACCTTCGTTGAGGATTGCCGTGACCGTATGGGATCCGTCGCAGTAGCATCCATACTCGTGCTCTTTGACGTGCTTCACAAATAACTCAACAAGTGTCGATAGTTTGATTGACTCCGGGGGAGGAGAGAGGAGTGTCTCCAGATCACCTACTACTTGTCTCTGAATCGCATTGTCCATAGCCTCCGCTAGGAGGCGTCGGGTGATTTTCAAGATGGCGTCGTTGTAGCTTGGCAAGTCGAGTTTTCCATGCAAGCCGATGGCTTCTTGGATCGTTTTCGCAAGCTGCTTGCTGAACTCGCTGTAAGGCTCCAACGATTGCCGAATCGCATGAGCAACGGACTTGTGCAGTTGCTCCTCGATCGCTTTTTCGATCTCGCCCGATGCGATGACGCTATCCATCGCTTTTCGCAGAACCGATTCAATGGTCGTCATGCTTAGATGCCCTCGTCTTTCGGGACCAAGGAGTCGATCGCTGCGCTGACAGCTCGTTGCAGCTTGGCATCGTTACCGTCGTAGTGAATTTGGATGTCCGCTATCTTGGCCAGCTTGGCTGGTAGCGGTTTATCCGTTCGCAAGATGGCGATGAGGGGTTTGTCGGTCGATGCCACATAGCCCGCTTGAAGCATTGCCGACAAGCGATTGATTGCGCCGTCCCAGACCAAGACGAAAACGTCGGCTTGGTCAAGTTCCTCCAGCGACAATGGCTTGTCAAGAATGGTTACCATCGTGAGCTTCTCGCTTTCTTGAAGTTGCGGTTGAGGGTGCGGTCCATCCTGGCACACTCCTCCGGGTGGCGTTCTCGCATTCGTTCGACGAGCCGCTCCTCTACGAGGGAGAGTGAGCGATTGCTCACGTGAGCGTGTGTTAGTGCCGAGAGATACAGCTCGGCTTGGTGCGGATCGATCGATCTCGGCTTAGTTGCGAGCATCAGCATCTTGGTGAGTCCTTTGTTTGAGTACATCGAGCGTTTGATGAAGTTCTTTTCTTGCACGTGTCGAGCCGTCCCAGTCGTAAATCACTGCATCAACTAAGCGGAGAATCTCGGATCTCATGGGAACTTTCGGGGGAACCAACAACACGGTCTTGCGACCGTCGGCGATCGCGGCCCCAAGGCTCATGTAGCAACAGTCTTGTTCATTTCGGCTGGGCCCCCACAGCACGCATTGAAACCAATACTTCCGCATCGTCTCATTGAGTGCTTGGGATCTTGTAGTTCGGTCGGGGAATACGCGATTGATTCCGGTCATGATTTCACCTCGCATGGCCTCAGATCGTCGAGGCTCCACAGATCCGTCCGTTTTCGCCAGCCGGAACGGACGACCACCTCAAAGAATCCCTTGAACAGTCCTTGCTGCAACACCTCGCCACGTCCGCATACGCGCGATAGGTGGTGTTCACGCGATCGCACGAACACGCGATCCCCGGGGCGCGGGCTCCAGCCATCGACTGGCTTCGCGAAAGCTCGTTGTCTCGGTGTCATGACGCGAGCCTCTCAAGCAGGGATTCTTCCACCTTGAGATAGTTGTTCCTCGCAACCATCGGGGAATGCCCAAGAAGCATTCCGGCCTGCTGAGGTGTGATTGTCGGATCCGACGCCAAATGATTCGCACGCGTTGCTCGTAAGGCGTTGTATGGGGGCGCCCAACGTGGGACGCCGGCGCGGGTCTGCAAACCGTAGAGCCATTCGTAGCAGTTGTTCTCCGTGATCCTCGATAAGATGCGTTCCTCCGGATCTCGGCCGCTGAGCAGCTCGGGGAGATGCTCGCGAATGGCCGGGTAGACCGGATTGACCCGGACGCGTTGATTCTTCGTCTCTTGAATGTAGATACGGTTGCGATCAAGCTCGATATCGCAAGCGCGCAGGGCGAGCCCTTCCCGAAGGCGACAACCGGTCCATTGGCAAAGCCGCAACCAATAACGTTCTTCTGTGTCGGTGCAAAGCTCGACCAGGTAGTCGATCCATTCCCAATGCACCGTGTCTTTGGAGCGTGGGGCAATGGTGCGGTTCAAAGCATCGCACGGGTTAGTCTTGATCGCTCCTTTACTTCGGAGCCACTCAAAGAACAACCGCCAGTTCTTCGCGATGCGAGCCAGTGTATTCTCAGCGTATGCGTAGGACTCCTCGAGGTCGGCTAGCAGGTCCGTGAGGCACCCCTCATCGATGCGAGGTACGTCGATCGATAGACGCTGCAGCTTGCGAACGTCGCGTAGAACTGCCTCGTCAGTTGCGACGTCAGTCGATTGTTCTTGGCGAAATACCTCGAACTCATCGATCCAATCCTCCCACGATCGCCGCTCCGGATCGATTGCGTGCGAGTCCTCGAGGTGCAACCGCTCCTGCAGGTACGCGAACTGTTTCCGCGGAATCGCTTTGAGCCAATCGGTCGTCGCTTGGGCGATCGGCAGCTCCAACTGCTGCGCCTCGAGCAATCGTCCGACGTGCCGCTTTAGTGTCGACCACTCACGTTCCCCAAGCTTGAACCGCTTGAAGCAAAGCGTGTCCTGTCGGCCAACGCGGGGCCCAGCCTGATGCCGGAAGATGAGTTGTCGATCGACGTCTCGGCTAAACATTGCTGGCCTCCGGTTGCTTGGGAAGTCGATATTCCGCTCCGAGCCCCTTTAACACTTCGATAACATCTCCACGCGTGGCATAACGCTTGCCGGCGAGGACCAACCCCTCCCCCGATGCCATACGTCCAAACGCTTCTTTGATCCCGGCCATCAACTGCAGCTCAAGGAGACGATTGGCGAATATGCAACGGATCCACAGAACGCTGGTGTACGATTCGTGAATGGTGAAGTCAGCGTATTGATACTCGGCGGCCTGGCTCACATCCCCGCCGATTGAATGAAGCCAAGCCATCGTTACCGGCTCTCTTGCCTCGCTGATGCCTAGCGGTTGCTCGATCGTGATTAGTATGTCCTGCTCAGGTTGCCGCGACATGACGGTCCTCCTTGCGAGACGATTGCATCGTGATTTCGTGGCGTGCAATGTTCACGCAACGGGGAGCTTCGATCGCGAGCTTCAAGTCGTCCGAAGTAAACTCCGACACTGTGATCGTGACCTCGATGTCGTCGACGGTCACTACGATTGATTCGCCTGAGTGGCGTCGGATGATTGCGCCAACATCGCTTGTGACGGGGGAGGAGCTGTCAGTCGCGACCAGCGACATAACAGCTTCGAGACGATCGCGGCTCAATAGCGTGAGCATGATGCGGACGTCGAGCACCTCCATGATGATCGATCGACCAATCTTTCGTCGTAAGCAGAGCATAGGTTCATCCCTGTATGGCAGCCGTTAAATGGAGCCCTCATCCTGCCTCGCGTAGTACTACGAAACAGAATGAGGGAAATGGCCGCCGGCGCTCTTGATGAGCTACGGCAGCGACACCTCGATCCGCCTCTCGACGGACGAGGAGGTTCGAACCAACGAACTGAATCGGATGTTGTCAAATCGCCACGCGCTCCGAGAACGATCCACCGCGATGCGAATCGAACGAGGCAACGCTTTACCGTTGTGGATGCGTCGCATCGCTTGTTGTTCTTCGCGCATGCGTTGAGCAGCCGCGAAACCGCGTAATGCCGGTGTTCTGTTATTGCTGCTTGTTGACATGATCGATTTTGTTTTACTGGTTCGAAAAAGCCCGCCACCCCGGATTGATGATGCGTCGGGGTGGCGGGAACACGAAAGGGGGCTTTGGTCCCTCCGCGTCCCCCTCGCAATCGCCTGACAGCGTGCGAGGGGAAACCGCCTGCAGGATTCGAACCTGCGACCTACTCGGTAGTGCAACAGCGCAGAGGTTCGACAGTCGGAGAAGTCCTCAAGCTATTGCGATACCGAGTCGCTCTACCAACTGAGCTACGACGGTACGGCTCGATGCAAGAGCACCGAGCATGAGCCCGAGACAGGCAGCGTTTGAGACCACTCGAAACAAACGCCGCAAGGGCTTGAAGAACGCGAGCCACGCGGCCCAAAAACGAACAAAGCCCACTGAATCAGGTCCAGTGGGCCACAGTGTCGGCAGAATTCTGCCGGCGTGCAATAGGGATTCGGCAGAATTCTGCCGATTATTTTCGAAATTCGTCCATACTTATCTCGAAGAAATCGGCAATTGCAGCCGCGGTATCGCCACTAATTGAATACGGATACGTGCCGTTATACAGAGCTTGGGTCGAGCGTTCCGCTATGCCAAGTGCTTTCGCAACGTCTTGGTGGCGGATACCGGACTCATCCACAAGTTCCCGAAAACGCTTGCTCACACCTTTAGTAAACTCAAGGTTCGCGATTGTTGCCGCTTTAGCTGTTGCCATTTCAATCATCCCCTAAGAATAGTCATTAAGCCCGAACGAGCAAATCTGCTTCTTTTGTTTCCGCGTCGTGGCGAGGTTCATTTTGCTGTTCACCTGAAGTGGGTTTAGGCAGGTATCAAACCGGCCAGAATGGAGCACCAAAAAGATCTTGGATGCGTTTCCGTTCCTCGTCCGTCGTGCTCGGATCTTTAATGAGAAGGTCGATTGCTTCATCGCAAACGCGACCAGACTTTCCAGAAGCTTCGTACACTTGCTCCTGGACCGAACGGATAAACTGCTTGGAAGCTGGAAAAGCAGTAGGATCCTGGACGATTGGTTTGGTCACCTTGTGGCAATCATCAATGCGGATTCTTTTCTTCTCACCCAACTCCTTTATCCGGCTGACTCCTTTGGCTGTGATGCCTTGAATAGTCATAAACTTTTCGCCTGATAGACCTGCGATGCCGAGCCGAACGTCTAGGAAATTGCTATCCGCTAGGTATTGGCAACGGTGGTACAGTGTTTCCTCGTCGGCGTACTTAATCACCATCTGCCCTGGAGTACAGTCTGGGTTGTTTTTGACGAACCCAAGGATTGCTAAGTCAAGAGAATCGCTCACAGCTTCCTCCTCATCAGGCTCGCCGCCCCAGCATGAGACGCAAGAGATGTCCTAGTGGCGATTTCATCAGACGCCAAACCACTCGACCTAGCGCAAACAATCACAAGATCATTAAGCGTAAGTTTCACAAGCATGGTACTCCTTCCTGATTGGATGAAGTGATCAGCTCTCCTGTGGTCAAATCGAAGGGGGGCACCGCCGTTAAACGGCTATGCTATGCTCGCGATGCGGTTGATCACTTGAAAAATTGACAAGTGGTCAGGGCCGGGATCGAACCGGCGACACATGGATTTTCAGTCCATTGCTCTACCTACTGAGCTACCTGACCAACCCGGAGAGAGCGGGAGCTCCCCCTTTTGGGAGGGAAGATCGCCACAACCGTGAGGACGAATGTATTTCCAAAAGAGAAGTTTGTCAATTCAGCCTGCCCATGTTTGTCAAGAACGGCTCCTCACGGTACCCTTGGGAGGGGGATCGCGACGGTTTCCTGGCCAATTTTTCACCAGAACGCTCTTGGTTTCGACGGTTGTAGAGGGCAAATTTTGTTCAGACGTGCAAAATCGGCAGTTTTCGGTATCTTCTGGATCGTTCTCTGCGCTTCCCTCGCGTCTTTAAGCTCCTTAGCCGTTGCACAGCCTTATGACCCCTATCACCCCGTCGTTCAGGAGATGGTGAAAAGGGGAATCGGTTACCTTTCTTCTAAACCGGTCAACGAGGGGAATCCTGGCGTCAACATGCTCACCGCCATGGCTATCTATAAAGCCGATCCTGAAGTGAGCCTGACGCACCCTCGGATCAAAAAGGGAATCGATGAAGCGGTATTGACGAGTCAGAAATTGAAAGGAAACCGCTTTCATTGGGAACACGATTCGATGTATGCGGTTCCTGTCGCCGGGATGCTTCTAACCTCGATCGATCCCGCCCGTTACGCCGAGGAAATTCGCTCCATTCGCGACGCCCTTCTCGCAACCCAACGCCCGCATGGTGGATTCGGGTATATGAGTCCGGGAGAGCAACTTCGCAAGGGGCAAGGAGATATTTCTCAAACGCAGTACGTTATGCTCTGCTTTTGGACTATGCATCAAGCCGATTTTGAAATCCCCCCCAAAGCACTGACCGACTGCATGAAGTTTTTAACCGCCGCCCAGCATCCCGACGGTGGTTGGGGATACCAGTTTCCTGACCCAGCTCCCACAGAGGCAAATGCCACGCACTCCCGCTCCTCGGCAGGTTTTTCTGCATACCTAATTGCAGCGGACACTCTCGGAATGTTTCGGAGCAAATGGGCGGAACTTCAAGAAGACGAAGGGCTCGTCCCTGCGGCTTTCGTCCGAGTCGATCCGAATGCAGAACAAAAACCCAAGGGGCAGGGGATCGATCGTGCTCAGGTCGAAAGTGTGATTAAGAAGGGGGAGACTTGGTTTTCCTCCAGATCCTATACGCGAACTATGTTCCATTACTACTATGTCTACAGCCAAGAGCGCTTCGAGTCATTTTTAGAAGCGCAGCGAGGTAAGAGAGTCAAAAGCCCTGATTGGTACAACCAAGGAGTTGAAGCCTTGATGGCGAGCCAAACCCCGGCTGGGGCTTGGGGGGCAAGCCCCGATGCGTATGATCAATTTCTCGCTCCTGATGTTTGCACCAGTTTCGCCATCCTTTTCTTGATACGAAGTACTCAAAAAGCCATCGGCGAACTGCATGACGACGTGCTTTTAGGAGGACAAGGCCTCCCGGAAGACCCGACCTCGGTCGTCGTCAAAAACGGGAAGATTATGAACCGAACGACTGCCTCCAGCATCGACGAAGCGTTAAAAATGCTTGAGGACAACAGCAGCGCCGATGGGAAAGATGCTCTTCTGCCCGACCAAATCCCCCTCGCGGCTGATCCCAAAGAACGAAAGGATCAGTTGAATCGCTTTGCTCGCTTAATGCACTCACGAGATGCACCCACGCGACGATTCGCGGCCCGGTTACTCGGACGAGGGGATGATCTCGATTTCGTACCGGCGCTGATCTATGGACTGACCGACCCCGATAGCTCAGTCGCTAGACACGCGGAAGCATCCCTGCGTCTAATCTCCAGGCAGCTCGGAACCTATCACCTGCCCCGCGAAGGCTCGATCGAAATGGTCCAACGGAACAACGCCGTTCTGAAATGGCGAAGCTGGTATCTTACGGTCCGCCCCGACTACGTGTTTGTTGACTAAGGTGAGGGGAGCAGAATAAGAGAAGACATGGCGAAGAGTAAACCAGGAAAAAACAAAGGGATGTTCGAAGTCGACGACTCGTCGATGCGCGCGAGCAAAGTCGACCATGTCTCGAGCATGCTCACAAGCCTCCTCGTCCTGGCAGCGCTCGCAGTCATCTTGCTCGGTATCTATTTTTTCATGCACCTGACCTCGACTCGCGAGGAAGTCCTGGTCTTACCACCTGAACAGATTGCAGGTCGCGGGGACAATGCCCCAGGGTTTGAACGAGACTTCGATCCACCTGCGGCCGACGAGGTCGAACAGCTTTCCGAACCTGCGATGGAATCGACCTTGCAGATGGTCTCCGATGCGATCTCCAACGTCACCGATATGATGGAAACGATTCAAGGAGCGAGCAGCTCCTCGGGAGGACGTGGAGATAGCCGACAAGCTGGCCCCGAAGGAGAAGGGGACAACATCGTTCCCCGATTCGAACGATGGGACCTCAAGTTCCAAGCACGTGACCGTCGAGGTTATGCGGCTCAGTTGGATTTCTTCAAAATCGAACTCGGCACCTACGGTGGTACCAATCCGGTCGTCGAATATGTTTCGAATCTAACAGGACCCGCCAGCCGACGAACCGGCTCCCCTAAAGAAGATAAACGCCTTTATTTTCTGAGCGTTACCGAAGGGGTCTTAAAACAATACGACAAGCAGATCCTCGAAAGCGCCGGTGTCAACGTGGGAACGCGCCCACCGATAAAATTTGTCCCTCCAGAAGCCGAAGAGCTCCTCGCTCAAGCCGAAGCGCGGTACTATCGCGACAAGCATAGCCCCGATATCCGCGTTGCTAACATCGCCAAAACGGTTTTCGAATGCCGCCCCGCTGCCTCGGGAAGTGGTTTTGAGTTTGTCGTTGTTGATCAGCGATATCGTACGACTCGCAAAGATTGATCTAGATAAATAAATATGGATAACTCGACACCAAGAGTGACCGTGAGAACGCTTCAGTCGATGAAGCGAAAGGGGACGCCGATCTCCATGCTCACTGCCTATGACTACCCGACGGCAAAGCTTCTCGACGAGGCGAACATCGATTGCATTCTCGTGGGGGATTCGCTCGGGATGGTGATCCAAGGAAAATCGACAACGGTTCCAGTCACCGTCGAAGAGATGATCTACCACGGGGAAATGGTAGCACGCGCCACCCGAAGAGCGATGGTGATCGTCGACCTCCCTTTCCCCGTCGGTCAACTCGGAGTGACTCATACCGTTTCGGTAGCAGCCGACATCATGAAACGGACCGAGTGCCAAGCGGTCAAAATGGAAGGTGGACATCAACAAGCGGACTCCATCCGGGCGATGGTCGACGCGGGGATTCCAACGATCGCCCATATCGGCTTGCGCCCGCAAAGCGTCCACGCCCTCGGTGGCTATCGAGTTCAAAGAGAACTCGATCGACTCATGGTCGATGCGAAATCGGCAGTCGATGCAGGGGCTTTCGCGGTTTTAATCGAATGTGTTCTACCTGAGTTAGCCGAGAAGGTAACACAGGAGATCCCCATTCCAACGATCGGTATCGGTGCAGGGAATGGGTGCGACGGTCAAGTCCTCGTGACGAACGATATGCTGGGCTGGAACAGTGGCTACGTTCCCAAGTTCGCTCGACAATTCGCAGCCATGCGGGAAACGGCGTTGCAAGGGGTACAAGATTTCCGAGAAGCCGTTCGAGCGAGGAGCTTTCCGGGACCTGAGGAAACAATGAAGTAAGGAAGAGTAGAGCTTTCTTAGTCTTGACCGTAGGTCAAGGCTTGGTAGCCCCTACCGGGGCTACCAAGAAGGTGCCCATTTTTAAAACTCGACAATTCCACCTAGTCTCCTTAGCTTTACTCCGATGCATCAGGCCACCCCCAGCCCCTCTCCCCTAAAAGTGGCGAGGGGAGCGGAGTTCTTAAAGCGTGGCGCGTTCTAGGGCGCCAAAGCGGTGTCCGACGGGGACGAGCCCCGGTCGGACAAGAAGCGAATCTGAGAACAAAACTTGCGCAAACCGAATTCCCCACAACACCAATTTTTTTGACAGCCAAGCGCTACCCTCCCCTGAGGGGAGGGTTACTCTCCCCAGATAAGGTTAATGGTATATGCTCGCCTCAGTTGCGTTCAACGCTCAACGCTCAACGCTTAAAACTGCTTCCAGCACGGCGGAATCATGGCCGTCGACGCTGACTCGTTTCCAGACTTTGGCGACTTTTCCTTTCGGGTCGATGATGTAAGTACTTCGCTGGACTCCCATGCTCTTTTTGCCATACATGTTCTTCTCTCGCCAAGCTCCATAGGCTTCGGCTATCTTGTGATCGGTATCGGCAAGCAGTGGAAAATTGAGAGAGAATTTGTCGCGAAACTTCGCATGCGAATCTTCATCGTCGGGACTCACCCCCAGAACCACGGCGCCATGCTTGGTAAGCTCCGATTGTGCGTCTCGAAACGCGCATGCCTCTTTGGTGCATCCCGGGGTGTCGTCTTTCGGATAAAAGTAGAGGACGACAACCTTCCCGAGGTAGTCGCTCAGTTTCACTTTTTCACCTTTGTCCGAAACGGTCGTAAATTGAGGTGCCTTGCTGCCAACCTCTACCCAATCGCTCATTCTGTCCTCTCCTGAAAAGTCCATTCGGTCTAGAATTCAGTATACTAAAAACAGAGGCGCATCCCAACCCGTGGCGTAAGCGAGGGACAGCGTCGCGAGTGCACGTAGCCCTTGTCGGGAATATCTCAGGCGTCGGGTGGCACGTCCCTGAGGCACGAAGGGCGTGCTGGGAGGGATGGCTGGTTGCCAGCGCTGTCCCTCGCTTACGCCACGGGTTGTGATGGGGGGACGCTTCGCGTCCACCCCCTTACCTCCGATGCTTCAGGCCTGGCTGGGGGTGAGGGGTAGAATCGCTAGAAATAATAGCCGAGTTTAAGCTGCCAACTACACTTCTGGTGTGTTCCGTGGCCGCTTGGCGTGCGAAGGTGATTGCAATGGAAACGAAGATTGACTTGCGATCTCAATCTGATATGGAGGCAGCGGCCACTTCACACACCCTACGACTACGAACCCATTCGAAACAGCGAAGGTATTTCGGAACAGTTCCTTAATTACTTATCACCAATCCAGCATGACACACTCAAGACACCTTTCTTTCTCTCGAAGGCTTCTTGCAAAGCTCGCAATCCTTCTCACGGCTCCACTCCTCTTTATGGGATCGATGGGATCGTCCCTTCGAGCGGAATCCTCGCCTCCGAATATCGTGATCCTTTTAGCGGATGACCTTGGTTATTCCGATCTCGGATGTTTTGGAGGAGAGATCGAGACGCCGAATCTAGATCGACTCGCAAGCAACGGACTTCGCTATACGCAGTTTTACAACACCGCGAGATGTTGGCCATCCCGCGCGGCTCTCCTAACGGGGTACTATGCGCAACAGGTACGTCGCGATGCGATACCGGGGATGGGGGGAGGCAACCGGGAAAAGCGACCGGTCTGGGCAAAGCTCTTGCCGGAGCACCTCAAAGGAGCGGGATACCGCTCCTATCACAGCGGGAAGTGGCATGTCGATGGGAAGGTTCTGGAGAACGGATTCGATCGATCCTATCTAGTCAATAATCATGGGAACTTTTTCTCCAACCAACGGAATCAGATCGATGATAAACCGATCGATGCACCTGAGTCGGATGGGTTCTACGTAACCGATGCAACCGCAGACCACGCGGTGGAGTGCCTCAAGGATCATGCGGCAAATCATTCGAACAAGCCTTTCCTCTCTTATGTCGCTTTTATCGCGCCTCACTTTCCTCTCCATGCCAAGCCGGAGGATATCGCGAAGGTTTCCGATCGTTATCGGGATGGCTGGGGTGCGATGCGTCAACGGCGTTTTGCAAAAATGCAACAGCTCGGAATCACGACGACAACCCTTTCTCCTTTAGAACGAGAAGTTGGACCACCTTACCCATTTCCAGAGGCGATCGCTCGACTGGGAAGTGGAGAAGTAAATCGTCCGATTCCTTGGGAAGAATTGACCGAAGGGCAGAAGGAGTTTCAATCGACTAAGATGGCGATCCATGCTGCGATGGTCGAACGGATGGATTTGGAGATTGGAAAGATACTTTCGCAGCTTGAAGCGATGGGGGCGATAGAGAACACCCTCATTCTCTTTTGTTCCGATAACGGAGCGAGCGCGGAGATCATGGTTCGGGATGGAGGGCATGACCCCGAGGCTCCGATGGGAAGTGCCGCAACCTATCTTTGCTTGGGTCCTGGTTTCTCGAGCGCTTGCAACACGCCTCATCGTCGGCATAAGACTTGGGTGCATGAAGGTGGGATCAGCACATCGTTCGTGGCCCATTGGCCCCGAGGGATTCAAGAGGGGGGAGCGATTCGAACGACCCCATCCCATTTGATCGATATCGTTCCAACGGTTCTGGATGTCGCAGGAGTGAAGTTTCCGAGCGAAGTCGATGGAACTCCTCTGCCAGCTCCTCCTGGTCGGAGTCTCGTTCCGTCATTTCGCGAAGATCGCTCGATCGAACGGGAATCCCTTTGGTGGTTGCACGAGGGGAACCGTGCGATTCGAGTTGGGGATTGGAAGCTTGTAGCCGCGAAAGGAGAGCCGTGGCAGCTTTATGATATGAAGTCGGATCGGGCGGAACAGAATGATGTTGCGGAGCTGAACAAAGAGGTGGTGGAAGAGCTTGCGGCGCTTTGGGAAGAGAAATTAGAGATGATGAAAAGCGAGCGCGGTTTGTAAAAACTGCGGAAGGTGAGGTTTAAGGAATAAGGCTTAAGACTTAAGGAAGAAGAGGGGGAGCAAGCCCATCAGCGGTAAGGGGTAGACGCGAAGCGTCCCCCCATCACAACCCGTGGCGTAAGCGAGGGACAGCGTCGCGAGTGCAAGTAGACCTTGTCGAAAATATCTCAGGCGTTGGGTGGCACGTCCCTGAGGCACGAAGAGCGTGCTGTGAGACCTTGGATGGATGCTTGGTTGCCAGCGCTATCCCTCGCTTACGCCACGGGTTGTGATTGGACTAAATCATTTTGTTTTGTCGGGCTAGCCAGACGAGGAGTCCTTTTTGGGCGTGCATGCGATTGCCGGCTTCTGGGAAGACGAGGCTTTGCTCGGAATCGATGACGTCGTCGGTGATCTCTTGACCACGACGCGCGGGCAAGCAGTGAAGGACTTTGCAGTGAGAGGGTGCCTTTGCCATCAAAGCGCGATTGATCTGGTAAGGTTGGAAAGCGCTGGTTCGCTTAGCCGCTTCCGCTTCTTGCCCCATGCTGGTCCATACATCGGTGTAGAGAAAGTCCGCTTCTCGAACCATCTTGTCGATGTCGGTGCATTGGTCGAAATCGATCCAGCCCGCGTGCTTCTTCACCTTGTCAATGTAGGCCCCTGGGATCTGGTACTCGGCTGGACCGACCAAACGAAACTTCACTCGCCCCATCGCACAAACATGCAATAGGGACTTGGCGACGTTGTTCCCATCCCCGACGAAGGTAACTTGCTTTCCTTGGACCTCTCCGAGAGTCTCGCTCATCGTCATGTAATCGGCGAGAGCTTGGCAGGGGTGGGCTTTGTCGGTCAAACCATTGATGATCGGGAGGGCGTTGTGAGAGGCGAGTTCGTCGATGGTCGATTGGCAGATCGCACGGCATACCAGGAAGTCGCAGTACTCTCCCAACACACGTACAAAGTCGGCAATTGTTTCTCGTTCACGCCAACCTACGTCACTCGTTAAATAGAGGGCGGTTCCACCTAGTTGAGACATGCCAGCTTCAAAGCTCACGCGCGTTCGAAGACTTGCTTTCTCGAAGACCAACGCCAATGTTCGGTTCTTTAGATGGTCCGGTCGTTCCCCTTGGGCCAGTCCTGCTTTGAGGTCGGCGGCTAGGGAAAGTATGTCTTGGAGCTCTTCGACCGTTAGGTCAAAGAGAGATCGAATATGCTTCATTTTCGACTACGTTGAGGTGATGCGCGTAGCGGGTGATTGGCGTGACTGGATGATTTCCGTCCCCACGCCAGCGGTAGTATAGATTTCCAATAGGAGAGAATGTCGGAGTTGGCCGTCGATGATATGAACCTTTCCGACCCCTCGCTGGAGAGTGGAAAGACAAGCCTCGACCTTGGGGATCATTCCACCAGCAATAACCCCTTCGTCGATCAACTGTTTTGCTTCTGCGGCTGTCAGTGAATGGATGACGCTCTCGGGATCCTCTTTGACCCGACGGACGCCGTTGACATCGCTGATGAAGATAAGCTTCTCGGCCCCGAGTGCCTCGGCGACTGCCATCGCTGCGGTATCGGCATTGACGTTGTACTTTTGCCCCGCTTCATCGATACACATCGAGGGGATGACCGGTATTTGTTCGGTATAGGTGAGGGCTTCGATCGTCTGACGATCGACGCGCGTTACGTGGCCGACATAGCCCAAATCGATCGAGCTTGAGCCCGGCTCCTCCAGCAGTAGCTTCTCGCCGAACAGCACGTTGGTCGTCCGGAAGTTCAAGTTCATCGCACGCCCCCCCAACCGCTCGATCTCGTCGGTCAAATGCTCATTGAGTTCATAAGCGAGAGTTTCCTCGACGATTTGCAAAGTCTTCGAGTCGGTGTAGCGGCGGCCTTGAATCCAGACCGGTTCGATCGCCGCTTTCTCCATCGCCTTATTGATGGAAGGCCCTCCTCCATGGACGACGACGGGACGCATACCCACAGATTCCATGAAGATGATATCGAGGAGCGTATGGCGCATCGCGTCGGGATTCCCCATCAGAGACCCTCCGAGCTTAATCACGGTCGTTTTGCCTCGGAAGCGACGGATCCACCCCATGGCTTCGATCAACGTATCCGCTTTGGCAATCGCTTCGTGAGGTGCGTTCAATTGTGCGTCCTATTCTCGACCAATAAACCAACGACGCCGATGCGAACAAGGGTCCGAATCGGCGACGGGTTCTTTCGGTTGTGTCTGTATTAGTAGGTGCTTGCTGGGGCCTTGAGCCCGAGAGTCTTGGAACAAGGGTGGAAAACCCAACATTTTAGGCAGCCAGGCCGCGCATTGTCAATCATAGCCAAGGGTAAGGGGAGATAAGGGAAAAACATTTGGAGATTTTGGTACGGAATGAAGGAGATGATGGCACTAATAGGGGAGGCTTGGCGAATCGGCGGTAAGGGGGCGGACGCGAAGCGTCCCCCCAATCACAACCCGTGGCGTTAGCGAGGGATCGCGTCACGAGTGAACGTTGCCCTCGTCGGTAACACTCAGGCGCCGTGTGGCAGTCCCTGAGGCACGAAGGGCGTGCTGTGAGACCTGGGATGGATGTCAGGTTGTCAGCGCTGTCCCTCGCTTACGCCACGGGTTGTGATTCGGGCCTCGCTTACGCGTCGGCCAAGAGAGAGCCTCAAAACAACCTATGAACCCGACGTAAACATGGGCGAGACGCCGGGGCCACGTCATGAGATTGAGTCATAAAAGAAAAACAAAACTATGCGTTTAACTTTACGAACATTGCTTGCCTACCGCGACGGGGTTCTTGGCCCCAAAGACCGGGCTCTTCTTGAGAACAAGCTGAAAGAGAGTTCCACGGCTCGGGAAATCTCGCAGCGAATCGATCAGAGCCTGCGCAACCCGAAGCTAGCGCCGATTCCCGTCGATGCAAAAGAACCCGGCTTCGATGCGAACCAAATCGCCGAGTATCTCGACGATACCATTCCCACAGAACAGATTCCCGAACTAGAGCGGCGGTGCCTTGAAAACAATGCTCTCCTCAGCGAAGTGGGGAGTTGCCACTCGATCCTCTCGAAGGCTCTCACCGAATCGGTGGAGATCCCTGACGTTCTTCGAGCCAGAGTGCGGGCTTTACCGAGCAACCCTGAGCAAGGACTCGGGAGTCTCCGCATGCAACGTCTCGCAGGGGAAGGAAGCGGTCAAGCCACTCCTGCCCATCCCGCTGCGTCGGCGGGCGGCTCCTCTGAAAACCTCGCGGTTCGATCCGTTCCAGTCAACGAGTCGGTTACCAAGTCGACCCGGGAAACACTCGCGAGGGCTTCGGTTCGTGCTGCCCCCGCCGAACCGAGCGGGCGTGGAATCGAACTGAGCGATTCCTCGGGAGTGCAAGTACCCGAGTATCTCCTCGGAAGTGACCGAAGCTGGATGCGCTCGGCCTTAATGGTCGCGGCTTTGGCCCTCGCATTGCTGGTGGTAAGCATCCTGGCTATCGGGCCTGTGGAGCGGATCGGTTATCTCCTTGGCCCCGCCAAAACCCAAACGGAGTTGGCGAAGGGGAATTCCACCACTCCCTCGGCTCAACCCGAACCTACCCCCAATGTCAAACTAAAACCAACCGATGCACCGGAGGTGACAGCGAACAAAGCAAACCTTCCTTCCGCCGATTCTGAGAGCCCCTCACCGAAGATGGATGTTCCGGCAGGGGATGTAAAGAACGGTCCCGACGAGCCCTCGGTTCCCGATCCTCCTCCCGCTGCGACTCCGAAGGAGACGAACGGTGCTTCCGGCAGTGCCTCGGTACAGTGGCTTCCCGCTAGCGAGGAAGCTTCGCGAGCGGTTCTCTTGGTCTGCGAAACACCGGATGAGGAGTCTCCCAAATGGGAACTTGCCACCGCTGGTCAGGAGTCGAAGAAGGGACATTGGATCGTTCCTTTCGCATATAGGACAGAGTTGCTGCTAGGAAAAGGTGTGCGAGCGATCGTATGTGGGGATACCGAAGTGATCGGTATCGAGTCAGTTTCTCCCGGACCTTCCGAGGGGGATTCTTCTCAGGCTGCGCCTAGGTCGACAACTCCCCAGGTTGAGATCCCCTACGGCCAGATGGTTTTGTTCCCGAAGGGTGAAGCGAAAGAGCTTCTCGTGAAGACTTCGGTCGGAACTTTGGAGGTTTTCTTCGGGGATGAGCAGGGGAGCTGCGGGCTGGAGATCGGTTCGCGTTGGAAGAATTGGACTGTCATGCCCGGGGAACCGTTTGATCCCAAAACCAATGCTCCCCCCCTGGCTGTCTCTCCTTACATCGGTGTGATCGGGATCCAAGGAGCGACGACGATCCGGCTGAATCGAGGCGGAGACGCGGAGCTTCCCGCAGATTTTATCGAGCTGGATGTGGGAGATTTTGCTAGGATTGGGGAAGACGGCACGGTCGGGGTGAGCGCCATTTCGAATACCCCTCCGTGGCTCCGAGCCAATATCGAACGCCCGATCGACCAGCTCGCTGCCAACGACATCGGGAAACAGATCCGATCGGAGGAATCCGAGAATATCGGGGATGTTTTGAGGGAATTAGCGAGGCACCGAAAAAGTGAAACCGCGTCGATGGCCACTCGGATTCTGTGCCAGATTGGAGATTTTCAGCCCCTTTTTGGGGAAGAGGGACTTTTTGCGACGAAAGGAAATTTCAGCCATTCTGGAACTTGGATAAATAAAATCCCGAACTTCCTCTATTCTTCTCCTAGAGCTTCCCAATTTTTGGAATCTGCGTCCGAAAAGTTGGGGGATAAGGTCGCCGGGAAAATAAGATTGATGGTTCCCATGAGCGATGAGCAACTAGCAGCCGGTGGAGAAAAACTTTTGGTCGACACTCTTTCGAGCCCGTCCCTGGACGATCGAGTACTCGCCATCCATCAGCTGGTTGCCATTACGCAGACCTCCCTCGGCTTTCACCCAGAACGACCCTCGAACGATGCGGTTCAAAACTGGAAAAAGAAGCTAGGGAAATCGGAAATTCGTTTCACCACCGACACTCAATAAAACTCCAATCTCGATCTCGACTTCAATTGCAATGGATGTCCCTGACGAGGAACCGCGTATGATGCACCCGCTCCTATTCTCTCCCTTCGCGATCCTAATTGCAGGTTTGGTCGCCTGCGCATTTCCTCTCCCTGCTGTTGCGATAGCCCAAGGAGATGTGCAGGTCGTAGTCCAAGCCCAAAACCAGCCTGGGAGAGGAGGCCCCCCACCAGGGCAACCGCCCCAACCGGGGCAACCTGGCCAACCTCCTGGGGGGCCAAACGCCTCGAAGCCAGGTGAAAAGACTCCTGGACAACCGGATGCCAATCCAAACGCGCCAGCTGCCCCGGCTGACTCGGTGAAGAGGACCGACAAGCCACCCGAACCTCCGAACAAGAAAGAGTTCGACGTTCGCCCAGACGACAAGGGGATGGTGGAGTTTCAGTTTCGCAATCAGGCTTGGCCGGACATCTTAAGGTGGGTTGCGGAAACTTCCAATTTGTCTCTCGATTGGCAAGAGCTTCCGAACGATTACCTCAACATCGCGACCCAGCGCAAGCAGTCTCTCGAGGATACGCGCGACTTGATCAATCGCCACCTCCTGGCACGCGGGTACACGATGCTGGAACTCGATGGGGTCATTCAAGTTGTCAAAACAGCAGGGATCAATGTCTCTTTGGTCCCACGGGTTCCGCCAGCTGTCTTGGAGGCCCTCCCGCCCAACCGCTTCGTCCGAACCTCATTTTCTCTAACGACCCTTCTCGCCAAAGACGTGGTCGAGGAGTTCAAGCCTTTGGTGAGCTCGAACGGAACGTTGAATGCGCTCGAAGCGACCAATCGATTGGAAGCGATGGATTCTGCCTCGAACCTAGCCGAGATTGCCAGGATCATTCAGGAGGAGGAATCGGACGAGGCCGCCGAAAGCCTCGCTCGTGAATTCGAATTGGAATTCGTTCGGGCTGTCGACGCGAGAGAGCAACTGATGAGTTTTCTCGGCATCGAGCAGAAGGGGGGCAACCGCCCGATGAACCCTATGGAAATGCAGATGCAGCAGCAACAGATGCAAATGCGCATGCAGATGCAACAGCAACAAGCGGCTTCGGGAGGAAAAGTTAATCAGCCCAAAGAAGCGGCCCCGGTCTATCTCATCGCCAACATGCGGCGCAACAGCATCATCGCCCATGCGGCCCCCGACAAAATGGCAATCATTGCCGCCTTCATCAAACGGATCGATGTCCCTAGTGAGAATTCGATGAGCATGCAGCGACTGGAAACGCGCATGAAAGTCTACCGTCTCTCAAGCCTTGATCCCAAGCAGCTGGTCGCATCGATGATCGCCATGGATGCGCTGGAACCAACCACTCGATTGGAAGTGGATGATAAAAATCGCGCGATCATCGCCTACGCTTCCTTGGGGGATCAGCTACTGATTCAACAAACCATCGATCGCCTCGATGGATCGGCACGCGACTTTGAAGTAATCCAATTGAGAAGACTCAATGCGGAGGATGTGGCGGGAACGATCAAGTTTCTGATGGGTAGCGAGCAGCCCAAAGATGATAGTCGCAATCGAAACCGATACTACTACGATCCATGGGGTTACAACCAGCCGCAGGAAAAAGAATCGACCGATGCATTCCGTGTCGGTGCCAATTCTCAAGACAACCAAATCCTCCTTTGGGCCAACGAGATCGAAATCAAAGAGGTGAACAAGCTCTTGATGAAGTTAGGAGAAATCCCACCCCAGGGGCAAGCACGCAGTACGATTCGAACGATCGATGCATCACGCTCTCAAGAAACGAAAGAGTACCTCGAGCGCCTCCGAGAAGCTTGGAGCAAGGTTTCTCCACAACCACTGGTTCTCCCAGGGGACGAAGAGTTTCAATCCGACGAGCCCGAGCTCAATCTAATCGAAGAAGAGGACAAGAAGGAAGAAGCAGAGAAAGATCCTGATGCTTCAAAATCAGACGCCTCGAAATCAGACACCTCGAAATCAGACGCCGAGAAAAAGGAATCCGAAGAGGAGCGAAAGGAACGCCAAACGTCGGCGAGCGAGATCTCGTTAGATCGTACTTTTGAGAATGAGCCGAGTTCCATTCCTGCGGGACGTTTGTCGGCCGCGACTGTGCAGGAGGATAGCGACGAGGAGAAAACGGCCTCCAAAGAACAGTCGAAAGATGTCACCTCGGGCGGGGGAACGGAAGCGACAGGGAAAGGGAAGCCGAAATCGACTTCGGCCAACGATCCTTTGGCAGGAATCGAGATTCGATTCGATGAGAAGGGAAACCTTGTCATCGCTAGCGACGATCTCGACGCGTTGGACCGCCTTGAGGAGATGATGATGACGAATTCTCCTCCCCAACGTAAGTACGAGGTTTTTTACATCCAACACACGCGTCCCTCATGGATTGAATTGAATTTGAAGGACTACTTCAAAGATGAGGATGAACCTAAGAGCAACTCGAACAGCTTCTATTCTTGGCTGTACGGATTCGATGAACCGTCGAAGAAGGAGAAGAGCGACCCACAGTTGGGAAAAAAGAGGAAGCTCAAGTTCATCAGCGACCTAGACACACGTTCGCTGATCGTGATCGGTGCGGATGAGCAGCAGCTCAAGACGATCAAGAGTCTTATCAAACTGTGGGATGTCCCTGAGAAACCGAATCGTCAGAAGCTTCGATTTACCAAACTGGTGAAGGTCGAGCATTCGCGAGCCGATTCGATTGTCGACGCGATCAAAGAAGCGTACCGGGATTTGCTGAGCGCCAACGACAAAGCCTTTAGCAAAGGGAAAGGAGAGGGAAACCAAGAATCGAAACACGAGGACACTTCGGAATCCGTCTCCGACAGTGGCGGGATGAGTTTTCGATTCACCGGGCGTCTTTCGATGGGGATCGACCGCGTGACCAATTCGATCATCGTGTCGGCAGAGGGAGAGGACTTACTGAAGCTGGTCGTGGATATGATCAAGGAATTGGATGTTGCAGCACAACCCTCGGGGGCTGTTCAAATGGTGGAGGTAGGTGGTACAAATTCGGTGGCGATGGAGCGAGCCCTCAAAGCGTTGATCGGGCGCAAAGAAGAATCGAAGCCGCCGCAACCCGGCAATCAGCAAGGTGGCGAGGTTCAACAGAACAACAACGATCGCCCACCCAGCAACAACCGAAATTCCTCTCAGCGACGAAATCGACAATCATCCAATGACTAAGGAAACTTCTGCCGAGTCACCCAAAGGATCGGCAGCCTGCTCGGAGCAACTACCTCTCGCGGGGCAACTCGCGCTCGTAACGGGGGCTGCTCGAGGGATCGGTGCGGGGATCGCTCGATCCCTTGCCGCTGCTGGAGCCGACGTTGCTGTCAACGACATCAACGATCCTTCGGAAACGGTCGCATGTTGCCAGTCTCTCGGCAGACGATCTTCTCCCTATACCTGCGACGTATCGAAGCAGGAGGAGGTGGAGGGGATGGTCGATCGGGTGGAGAAAGAGATGGGGCCCATCTCCATTCTTGTCTCCAACGCGGCTTACAGCGATCGAGAGCTCTTCTACAAAGCCTCGATGGAAGGATTTGAAAAGACGATCGATGTCTGCATGTGGGGGCCTTATTATTTAACGCGCGCGGTAGCCAATCGAATGATCCCCCGTTCTTTGGAAGTGGGGCCAGCGAATTTTCGTGGAAACATCGTCGTGGTTTCTTCGCCACATGCTTATAAGCCGATCCCTGGCGCGATGGCTTACAACATGGGGAAGGCGGCGATCGATCAGATGGCGAAAACGGCAGCGGTGGAGTTGGCCGAGTACCGCATTCGGGTGAACATCGTCCATCCTGGTTGGACCGACACTCCGGGGGAGCGAAAGTTCTTTCGGGAAGAAGAGTTGAAGGAGTTGGGGAGTGCCCTCCCGTGGGGGAGGTTAGCGCAACCTGAAGACCTCGGACATGGAGTCGCCTTCTTAGTCGATCCTAGAAGTGACTATATCACCGGCGCAACCCTCTCCATCGATGGCGGAATCGTCTTACCGTTTCAAGAGATGTTTCGGGTAAAGGATCGATAGAGAGTCTGTTCGTAACCACGGATAACACCGATAGCACGGATTTTTGATATCGGTGCTAAGGGGGGGAAGCGAAGACCCCCCCATCACAACCCGACGCGTTAGCGAGGGATAGCGTTGCGAGTGAGCGTGGCCCTTGTCGCGAATATTTCGAGCGTCGGGTGGCACGTCCCTGAGGCACGAAGGGCGTGCTGTTGTGCCTTATATTGGATGCCTAGTTGCCAGCGCTGTCCCTCGCTTACGCCACGGGTTGTGATTTTGTGGCCCGGGCCACGATGAAGACTTTTCGCGATTGCAAAATTTTCACACACCAACCGCGTAACGGCAATCATTTCGCTCTACAATCTACTCCGAGCCCCTTTCAACTTCTCCATTGGACCGAACATGTTTAAGTATCTGTGCCTAGCGTTGACCTTCGCGAGCGTAGTTTTCTTTGGCGATGTATCCCAAGCCCAACGCCCCACGGCTCCGCAGCTCTTCAGCGAAAAAGCGATCGTTTATTTCCGAGTCAACGATGTGCGCGAGTTGAAGGAAAAGATGTCGCAGTCTGCAACAGGTCGGCTCTACAACGACCGGGATGTAAAACCCTTCTTCAATACGTTCTATGCAAGCATCGCTGAGCTTGCACAAGGGATGCAGCAAGAGATCGGGATTAGTCTCGACGAGTTGCTTTCGATTCCGAACGGGGAACTCGCGATCGCCGTCATGCCAACGCCCCAGGGAAGACCCAATATCTGCTTTATGATAGAAGCTGGTGAAGAGATGCCGGCAGTTGAGATTCTTCTCGGAAGATTTGAGAAACGGCTAATTGAGCGCGAATCCCTTCCCGGTAAAGCGACGAAACAAGTTGGTCGGATTGAAATCTCAAGCATGATAAACCCGTCGGAAGGCCAAGGGTTCGGTTACTTCATCGACTCCGGTGTCTTGGTCGGAACCCTTGGCCCCGAGTACATCGAAACCCTTGCTCAGATTTGGCAACAAAGTGGTGTCGATCACGTCCCCCTCGCGGAGAACCGAGACTTCACCTCGATTCTAACGCGATGCGTCGGGACCGAGGGGGAGCGTCCTCAGATTTCCTTTTACGCTAACCCGATCGGAATCGCACGGGAATCGATGCGAAACTCTCCTTCTGCTCTCGTGACCCTGGCTGCGATCAAAACGTTAGGCTTGGATGGTGTCAAAGGAGTTGGAGGAAGCGCCATTCTCGGCACCAACGATTTCGATTCGGTAGTGCATGCACACATTCTTCTCGATAACGCGCGGCAAGGTGTTCTGCGTGTGTTGAAGCCCAAGTCGGGCTCGACCGAACCGGAACCTTGGGTCGATGAAGATGTTGTCAGCTACAGCACGATCAATTGGGATCTCCAAGCCTCCTTGCGAGCTGTGCGAGAGATGGTTGAGACCTTTGCAGGTGAAGAAGCGTTTGATGACTTTCTTGTCAAAACATCGCGAGCCTTAGGCTTCGACTTCCAAAAGGATTTCTGGGACTTGCTCGACGATCGCATCACGATCATGGGGAAGATATTGCCGTCGAAGAAGATCAATAGTCAGTCCAATCTCCTCGCGCTGCACGTCAAGGAGAAGGACAAGGAGCGTTTTTCAAGTGTCGTTCTACCTCGTCTCTTTGAGCGGGCTTCCAAAAGCAATTCACGATGGCGTGAAATGACGAAGGAAGGGGTTCGCATTTACTACTTGGATCTCCAGGACAACAATCCCTCGATTCGTCCGCCGCAACCCGCCTTTGCGATGCTCGATTCCTGTATGCTTGTAAGCGATTCGCCGGCAACGATCGAGATGGCGATCCAGACGTATCAGGGGGGAGGAAATCTCCTTGCCGATGCCATCGAGTTCAAGTTGATTCGTGAAAAGATCAAAGCGCAGCTCAACGGCCAGGAGTACTCGATCATGTCGTATCAGCGACCGGACGAGCAGTTGAGACTTTTCTACGATCTCGCAGCAGATTCTGACAACGTAGGGAGGCTCGAAGAGGCTGCGGCGAACAACCCACTGTTGATGGCTTTGGTCAAAGCGCTGAGGAACAACAAGCTCCCTCCGTTTGAAACGATTGCAAAATACATGGTCCCCACCGGTGCATTCATCATCGAAGAAGAGAACGGCCTCCACTACACCGCGTTTTCGTTGAAGCGAGAGTAGGGGCTGGGCTGCGTGAATGATGCGTCATGTTCACAGTGTCTTGTTTCTGTTGATGGGAACGCTGATCTCCGTGTGGGGATTAGATAGTTTCCTGGTTCCAAACCATTTTATAGACGGTGGGGTGACGGGCATTTCGATGCTCCTGGCCCACTTTGTCGGTGGGCCGCTCGGGGTTTGGATCGCAGTAGCAAACCTTCCATTTATCTATCTTGGTTATCGATTCATCAATCGCGAGTTCGCCATCAAGACGGCGATTGCGATCGGTGCAATGGCGTTTTGGCTCTGGCTGATCCCGTTCCCGATGGTTACGGAGGATCATCTTCTCGGTGCCCTTTTCGGTGGGATTTTTGTCGGGGCTGGGGTTGGGTTGGCATTGCGTGGAGGAGCCGTAACCGACGGGACTGAAATTCTCGCCGTGATTTTATCGAAGCGTATGGCGGCTACGGTTGGCGAAATCATTCTCGTTCTGAACGCATTGATCTTTTTGTTCGCCGCGATTTTCATCGGCGCCGAACCCGCCCTCTACTCGGTATTAACCTATTTTGCCGCATTCAAAACGATCGATTTCATCTTGCACGGAATTGAAGCGTACAACGGCGTCATGGTCTTTTCCTCTAAGAACGAATCGATACGCAAATCGATTCTGGATCAACTAGGGCGTGGCGTTACGATGCTCAAGGGGGCTGGCGGGTACACGGCGGCAGAACAACAGGTTCTTTACTGTGTAGTAACACGATTGGAGTTGCCCAAGCTGCAGAGCTTGGTTCGTGAGATTGATGAGAATGCGTTTGTCGTTGTCGCACCAGTGCATGAAGTGAGCGGTGGAGTGATTAAGCAACGGGTTTTTCACTAGGAAAACAGCTCTTGGGTGGGCCTGACGTTGGTGTTGTGAGGATTAAGATTTGCGCAAGTTTCGTTCTCTGATTCGCTTCTTGTCCGATCGGGGCTCGCCCCCTTCGGGCACTGCTTTGGCGCCCTAGAACGCGCCGCGCTTTAAGATATCTGCTCCCCTCGCCCCTTTTAGGGGAGAGGGGCTGGGGGTGAGGGGTTGAAGTGCTAGGAACGTTGACCAAGTTGGCGGCTCTGACCCGCCGATTCGTACTCAGCGCAGCGGTACTCGGTGTCTGGTGGGGACAAGCCCCATCCAGACGAGAGACACTTTCCCAAAGAAAAATGCTTCACAGCGTTCCTGACAAGGTCTACGTGCACTCGCGACGCCGTCCCTCGCTTACGCCACGGGTTGTGATGGGGGGGACCATTTTTCTCTGAAACGGACTCATTTGCAATTAAAATGCAAAAGCATCCTGTTGCGATTAGAGAGGGCGTTTGTTATTGTAGTGTTTTTGGTTGTTCGATGCATATGCATTAGTGTTGCAAATTAGATTTCGATGTGTTTGCCAGAACGATCAGCCTACTATCATCCTCGCGGGAACGGTTGAGATTCCGTAGTCCCTAACTGAGCTGAGCCCCTCATGGCGGAAGTTGCTTTTTGGAGTGTCGTGCTGCGGTTCCTGCAGGCTTGCCTGCAAGGTGCTCCCTTTATCTTTACGGGGTTCTGTGTCATGGGGCTGTTCCATCGATTGATGGGGCATCGGCACACGAAATGGCTGTTCGGCTCGAATAGCTTGAGCTCTCTTTTCCAATCTTGGGTCTTGGGGATGCTTCTCCCTGGCTGCTCTCTCGGAACGATCCCAATCGTCAAACAGCTGCGACGAAGCGGGATCGCGGTCGGAACCATCTTTGCCTTCGCACTTTCCTCGCCTCTGTTTGATCCCCTCTCCCTCCTGTACGGGCTCACCCTCTCCAAACCCTTCACCATCCTCGCATTTGCGACCTGCTCATTGATCGTGGTCACCATATCGGGAAGCCTGTTCGATCGTTGGTATCCTGATACCGAGATCGATATTCCGGAGCCACCGACAGCAGAGATGGGCATTAAACGACTCCTTGCAATTTTGGTCGTGATGGCGCGTGAGTCGGTGAGCAGTACTTTCCTCTATATCCTCATTGGCCTCTTCGGGTCGGCTTTTTTGACTGGGATGATTCCCAACGGAAGCTTGCAGCGATCGATGGATCACTCCAATTCATGGGCCCCCTTGGTGATGACCGGCGTTGCAATTCCTGTCTATGCAACACCGATGGCGATTATGGGGACCCTTGGCTCCATGTTCCAACACGGGAACTCCGTAGGAGCTGCTTTCTCTCTTCTGATCTTCGGTGCAGGGGTCAATCTGGGCTTGATCGTCTGGATGGGATGCAACTATGGCTGGAGGAAGTGCCTCTTCTGGATGGGGCTGATGGTCTCCATCGTTCTTGTGATTTCCTATGTTGTCGAAAACCCACTCTATCCGCAGGATATCGAACCCGCAGATCACACCCATGCCTTCGACCCCTTCTGTCAACCTTTTATGGCGGGGACTACCCCTGCCGGTGGCTTTCCTTCGGAAGTCGTTCGAAAGATCCGAATGGAAACCCAACTTCATGAGATAGCTGGTGCGATCGCCTGGGGATGTTTGCTCGCAACCGGGCTCGGTCTTCGGATCCTCGATCGGCGATGGAACATCGACGATTGGTTGGTGGCAACGCCCACTCTCGATGGAGTTCCTAAAGAGCGAAGTCGTTGGGACATCGAGATTCCCAATCCGGTCCTGGCCGTTTTGGGCTTAATCGCGATCGTTGCTTTCAGCATTGTCGGTTGCTTCGCTTACTATCCGGATCCCAAAGAAACGCTTGAGGAGCTTCGTGTAGCCAACACGGAAGCTTTCTCTGCCGCCAACTCCGGTAACAAAGGGAATGCAAAGCATTGGATTCCCATCTGCGAAGGTTGGAATCGTCGTCTCTTGGTCGGAGTCTATTTGCGAAAGTGGAAAGTAGGCGATCAGCAGCTCGCCACGTCTCGCACCTATGCAGATCGACTCGAAGAGCTAGAGCACCTCGTTGAAGATGGAGCGGAGTCGAGTGTGATACGAGCAAAAGTAAGCGAAGCATCGGCCGCAGCTCGCGAGATGTCACGTGCCTTCTCGGAGCAGGAGTAACTCAATGTTGCGTCGCATTCGCGCGTGCAATCGCTGGTTGCAAGCCTTGCTTCTTCACGACTTCTTCCCCACGTCGCCGTTCACCCTTGGACTTCGACGCTTACGGGACTTGCTGAAAACGCCGATCGCATGCTTGTCGATTGCTGGGATCGTTGCGTCGGTTTGCGCTATTTATATCAATCCACTCGCATGGCCAATCGTCCTCTCTATCGCCGGTCTTGCATTGATCGGAACAATCTGGCCGATCCTTTCCGTGAGAGGAGTTCGTTGTGAACTTGTTTTCTCGGAGCCGCGAGGACGCGTAGGGGAGACGAGCATCGCGAAGGTTCAGATGAGAAACCTTCTCCCCTGGCCGGTATGGGGACTGGCGATCGATATTCCCGCTGCAGAGGTTGGAAGTCGTGGCCCGAGCGTCTCGCCCGGAATCGCAAACACTCTCTCGGGCGAGACACCCGGGCCACGGATTGCGATCGCCCAACTAAATGCTTGGAGCGAGATCGAATTTACTTGGGAAACGACTCCGCTCCTTCGAGGGCGTTATCCAATCAGTCCCCCTCTAGTTTCGACCGGTTTTCCTTTTGGTATCCTTTGGGGGAAACGGAAAGTCGATGTTCGCGAGCAACAAATTGTATGGCCCCAATCGGTTCCGCTCGATTCCTTTCCTCATTCCGAATGCATAAATGTCTTGGACCTTAGCTACTCCGATCGAATCGTCGGGGATTGCGGCGACGTACTGGGAACTCGCGAGTTTCGGCATGGTGACTCTCTTCGCAAGATCCATTGGGGACAAACAGCTCGTCATCAACGAGTCATTGTTACTGAACGGCAGGCCCAAGCGAACGTGACTGTAAGTTTGATGGTGGATGTCGACCATCGATCTCATTCGGATCGTCACAGTCCGGGATCCTTGGAGCAGATCATTCGGATCGCCGCCAGCATCTGCGAGTCGATGCCTCGTCTGTCGATCCAAGTCGAGTGCGAGATTGGCAAGGAGCTGTTTCACCTTGGCAGACGCGATACCGATTTACTTCGCGTTCTCGATTACTTAGCCGACATTCCCCATTCGGGAATCGTCGATCCAAACCAAGGTTGTCGATTCCACGGACCAAGGGCCGCATCTACGATCATCCTTACAACGGC
>CAYMXM010000002.1:0-55314 GCA_964394065.1 uncultured Pirellula sp.
GTCCTCCCATCACAACCCGTGGCGTAAGCGAGGGACAGCGTCGCGAGTGCACGTACCCCTTGTCGGGGAACATCTCAGGCACCGAGTGGCACGTCCCTGAGGCACGAAGGGCGTGACTCACGCAAAGGCGCCAAGGCGCAAAAAAAAGATCCCTTCCTTTGCGTCTTAGCGCCTTTGCGTGAGGCCCTTTTTTACTACCAAGGTACGCCTCGAATGGGAGAAGAAGAAACATGCCCTTCACGATCCTGTTCGCCCTCCTGTGGATCATCTCCCCAGAACTCTGGCCCGTCCCCGTCGGACACCGCTTTGGCGCCCTAGCACGTACATCGCTTTTAGATCTCTGCTCCCCTCGCCCCGCTTCGGGGAGAGGGGCCGGGGGTGAGGGGTAGGAGCATTAGAAACAATGGCCAAGTTTCTCGCTCGCTACTGGTAACTCGAACGCATCTGTGATCCCTTCGGGATAACAAAGGATGCAAAACAAATCCTCGAGTTCTCCTCTGCGAACCTCCGCGCCCCCTGCGGTTAATAAAAGGAACAAACCCAGCCCCTCAAAACCCCGTATCAACACCAACCCTTTGACACCCCAATCGCAAGCCCTCCGGTGACGACCTCGGTAAAAAAGCCGCCGCCCCTTCAGGCCTCCATTCCCCCCACTTCGGTGCGAAGAGCCATCTACTCATCCTTCACTTCCAAAAACATCTTTACCAAACTCCATCGCTTCAACCAACTCACTATCAACCTCAGGTTGATCCCATCCATGAGGATACATCAAGCTCATCGCATTCAAAAAAGCCGCCTGTTCGGTCCCCGGTTTCCCCATCAAGTAAAACAAGAAGGTGTAGATCTTATCAGCGACTTCCTTATTGAAGACCTTCATCTCCTCGTCCGACAATTTCCCATCCGCATGATAGTTCTCAATAACGGTATTCCGCACACAGTTAACCGCCATCAGCAGAGCAAGTCGTTTCAATTCAGATGTCAGCATATTGCCCGCGTCTAGTTGTTTCCATGGATTGGTTCTGGTTCTCAATCGCGTAGCGATGGCAGCACCTAGCCATGGGCATCAGCCCACGGACTCCGAACAAATAAGTTCCCCGAGCCGCGAATGCGGCGGCAGCACCCCTCGCCCCACCTCCTTGCTGCCGCTGCATTCACAATTTCAAACCAAGCTCATCCCTTTGCGATCCAGCGACCTGAAAGCCCCTTAAAGCCGTGCGCCAGGCCAAAGCCGCTCTGCAGAGTCGCAACCTACTTGAAGGATAACTCATTCGCCGGCGCCTCGAAAGGATGCCCCGACCGCGCGAAACGATCATGGTCTCATCGCTGGGTAGGCCGAAATCATTCGAACACCGGCGCCATACTTCAAAAAACCTCGGAGGTTTGAGGGCTGGCCCCCAAGTAGGGAGCCTCTCCTCTGAACAAGTGGTTCTACGAGCCGAACAAACTGGGCCCCCTGTCGTCATCTGGCGTGAAGGAAGGATCGCTCACCTTTCTGCAACCGGAGTACGCATCGAATGGGAGAAGAAGAAAGAAACGGGACGCCTGTAGCGGTCTAGATTTTTGAAGGGTAAGGTTTGCGCGTGATTTAGGTCTTCTCGCGTTCATTATTTAGGTTGCGGGTACGGGGTGACCTCCTCGTTTACGAGGGCTCTTCGGTCCCTTGTTCTGTTGAAAGCATGCCACTTTCATCGCTATGTCCCGTGACACCACTGGTCAATCAAACAAAGATTTCCCAACCCTGTGAACAGTTACGGGGCCCCTCCAGCAACGCCGTTCGGCTCCCGAAATTCCGAGTATACTAATCTAATCGGCTGAGGTTCCCCATTCTCCAAGAAGCAAGAAATGACCGAGCGCACCCTTCAAATCCTCCGCGACTTAGAAGCAGTTCGAGAGAACTTGCTTGCATTGTCCGATGAAATCTGGCTCTCGATTGATCACAACGATAGCGATGCGTTGGAAGAGGGGGTTGAGTTCAAACGAGCCTACAATTCCAAACTAGCTGCATTCGATGCGTTGTCCACTGATCTGTCGCAGCTGGTCCAGAATTTTACTCGCGTCGATTTGGCGGTCGAAGAAGAATCCGGTAACAATGATCGCCAAAGCAACGATCGCATCATCGAACAGCTAAATCGAGAGGAACCTTATTCGATCGACGAAAATTTCACATTCAAGCGCCCCCATGGGTTCATCCTAGATGGTTCCGCTACGAACGGCATCACAACTTGGCGTCGTTTGTACGAACTGGTCTGCATCACTCTGATTCGTCAGGACAAAGAGCGTTTCTTAAGGCTTACCGACAGCGATAGATTCGTTTCGAACCGGGGGCATCGCCAGTTTACGACTGACCCAAGCAAATTACGCAGCCCACGTGGCCTTGAAGAAGGTATCTTTACGGAGATCAATTTATCGGCGAATTCAATTTGCCATGTGATTCGTAACCTTCTAGATGTCTACGAGATTCCCCGTGATCGACTCCAGATCTTCCTGCGTGAAGACCGCGATGCAGGGCGAGATGCCTCGGAAACAACTTGCCATCCGTGCTAGTAAAGCCCTGTAGGCTTCGCTAGACTCTGTGCCATGTCCAATCCATTCTTTGATCAACCAATCCTCAATTCTCCCTACACCTATCCGTCCAGGCACTGGGAGCTCGACGCAAGTGGTCAACCCACGCAAATTATCGTCGAATCCCGTCGTAGAGCGGAATTTGTTACGCCAATTCCAAAACCGAGGAGGAGGGGAAATAGGAACGAAGATCAGCTACAATTGGGACTCGATGAAGGCCACGGTTTAACGACTGCTGACCAGCAGTACGACGTCACCTCCGTAATCAATCAAGTTCGGAGGTTTGTTGGGGAATGGAGATCGATCCCGAATCCAGCAAACTGGAACGTGACTCCCGAAACGGCTCGTCTTCTACAACACTGGCGTCATCACGAGTTCAACGGTGTTCGCCCCTTCTTTTGCCAAGTAGAGGCCGTTGAAACCGCGATATGGCTAACGGAAGTTGCCTCCAGAAGCAAGGACGGTAAACGATTGCTGGACCACTTGGATCGCGCAAATCGCGATGCCAATCCCGAAATCATGCGGCTCGCACTCAAACTCGCAACGGGTGCAGGCAAAACGACCGTTATGGCGATGTTGATTGCTTGGCAAGCAGTCAATGCGGTTCGGAGACCAAACACAAAGACCTTTACCCGAGGGTTCCTAATCGTTGCCCCTGGATTGACGATTCGCGATCGCCTGAGAGTTCTTCAACCAAACGATCCAGACAGCTACTACAAAAATCGTGAGATCGTTCCGAGCGACATGCTAGATGACCTTGGTCGCGTTAAGATCGTCATTACTAACTACCATGCGTTCAAGCTCCGAGAGCGAGTCGAGTTGTCGAAAGGGGGCCGCCAGTTGCTGCAAGGCAGAACGGGTGACGAACTGAATACGCTCGAGACCCAAGGACAAATGATCCAACGTGTTATGCCCGATCTTATGGGGCTCAAGAACATCATTGTCCTGAACGACGAGGCCCATCACTGTTACCGAGAAAAGCCCCTCGAAGCTGACGATGAGGAACTCAAGGGAGAAGAAAGGAAGGAGGCGGAAAAGAACAACGAAGCTGCTCGCTTATGGATTTCCGGTCTCGAGGCAGTCAATCGTAAGTTGGGGGTAGCTCGCGTGATCGACCTCTCGGCGACCCCGTTCTTCCTCAAAGGTTCCGGGTACGCAGAAGGTACCCTGTTTCCTTGGACCATGAGCGATTTTTCACTGATGGATGCCATCGAATGCGGCATTGTGAAACTACCACGTGTCCCGGTCGCTGAGAACATCCCAGGCAATGAAATGCCGATGTTCCGAAATCTTTGGGAGAACATTCGAACAGACATGCCCAAGAAGGGGCGGGGAAAAGGTGCAGAGCTCGACCCGCTGAAGCTGCCCACTCGCCTTCAGACTGCCCTCCAAGCGCTCTATGGGCACTACGAGAAAACTTTCTATATGTGGCAGGACGCGGGGATTACTGTCCCACCATGCTTTATCGTGGTGTGCCAAAACACGGCAATCTCGAAATTGATCTATGATTTTATCTCTGGCTTCGACCGCAAGAATGAAGACGGTACGACGCAGCTTGAGAACGGCCGACTAGCTCTTTTTCGTAACTTCGATGAAGTTACCGGCAATCCACTTCCTCGCCCCAACACGCTGTTGATCGATAGCGAGCAGCTTGAGGCGGGTGATGCTCTGGACACGAGTTTCCGAGAAATCGCCCGTGACGAGATCGAGCGATTCCGCCGCGAAATTGTCGAACGGACAGGCGACCTACGTGCTGGGGACAAAATCACAGACCAAGAGCTTTTGCGCGAAGTCATGAACACTGTTGGCAAAGCAGGCCAACTCGGTGGCTCGATTCGCTGCGTCGTTTCGGTATCGATGCTTACCGAAGGTTGGGATGCGAATACGGTAACGCACGTGCTGGGTGTTCGCGCGTTTGGTACGCAATTGCTTTGCGAACAAGTCATTGGAAGAGCACTTCGACGTCAATCGTACGAGTTGAATGAAAATAACCTTTTCAACGTTGAGTATGCCGATGTATTCGGCATACCATTCGATTTCACTGCCAAACCGGTGATTGCGTTACCGCAACCGCCTCGTGAAACGATCCAAATCAAAGCGATCCGTCCAGAGCGAGACCATCTGGAAATCCGTTTCCCACGCGTCGAGGGCTACCGAGTTGAGCTTCCTGAAGAACGCCTTTCCGCCGAATTTAACGATGAATCAACGTTAGTCCTCACCCCCGACCTTGTGGGGCCATCCGTCACGCAGAACTCCGGGATCATCGGCAAGTCGGAAGACATGAGCCTCCAGCATTTAGACCAAGTTCGCCAGTCGACGATCCTATTTGAGGTGACCAAACGCTTGATCTACACCAAATGGCGGGATCCTGGAGAGGAACCCAAGCTGCATCTGTTCGGACAATTGAAGCGGATTACCAAGCAGTGGCTAGACAACCATCTTGTCTGCAAGGGAGGGACCTATCCAGGATTGTTGATGTACCAAGAACTCGCCGACATGGCCTGCGAAAAGATCACGCGAGGTATTTCAAATCATTTCCAAGGGGATCGCCCAATCAAGGCGTTGCTCGATGCCTACAATCCAACGGGCTCAACTTCGTTTGTCCGTTTCAACACGAGCAAGACCGATCGTTGGGAAACCAGCTCTAATCATTGCCATGTCAATTGGGTCGTTCTCGATAGCGATTGGGAAGGGGAGTTCTGCCGTGTTGTGGAGTCCCATCCCCGTGTTCGAGCCTACGTCAAGAATCATGGTCTCGGGTTAGAAGTTCCCTATCGATTCGGGAGCGAGAATCGCAAGTACTTTCCAGATTTCATTGTCCTGATCGACGATGGGCATGGCCTGGACGACCTGCTTCATCTGGTCGTTGAGATCAAGGGGTACCGTCGCGAAGATGCCAAAGAGAAAAAAGCAACCATGGACACCTATTGGGTCCCTGGAGTCAACAACCTTGGTACCTACGGTCGTTGGACCTTTGCAGAGTTTACCGACATCTACGAAATCGAATCGGATTTCAAGGTAAAAATAGAAGGCGAGTTTTACTCAATGGTCGACAATGCAGTATTCAGCTCACAGGGTGGAGTTGCAATACCATGATGAATTTCTCCCCCAGAGCAATGATGGAGCGAGCATTGGAGGAGATGCGTAAATCGATCGCAGAGCTACGTTCCGATGGAAAGGTCTCTCCAAAAGTAGGCGCCGTTCTTGTTCACCTTGGAGACCAGACAGCAGCACGAAGTAGTCGTCTGCAAGCTGCGCATCGCGGCGAGCTTCGAGATGGGGATCATGCCGAATTTACATTGCTCGAAAGGAAAAATCGCGATAGGCCTTTAGATGGGTGCGTCCTTTTCGCTACCCTTGAGCCTTGTGCGCCAGGTGCTCGTAAACACCCGAAACTTGGATGTGCAGAACGAATCGTTTTAGCGCGTATCAAGAAGGTCTGGGTTGGTATTGAAGATCCTGACCCGACCGTCGCTCGGAAAGGAATTGAGTACCTTCAAAACTGTGGTGTTGAGGTACTGATGTTCGATCGCGACCTTCAGGAAATTATTCAACTAGAGAATTCAGAGTTCTTAAAGCAAGCTCAGCAGCGAGCGGAAGAATCAAAGCAACCAAAAAATATTATGCTTTCACCGCTTGAGTTGCCTCCACCTGCGGTGGACTGGTCTGATCTTTCCATGGAAGCGTTGGATGCATACCGTAGTGCAGCGAATTTTCTAGAGGAAAGTGGTTCAGAAGCTTTCCGTCGACGCTTGCTGCAACAGGGAGTCCTGAGGGAATCCAACGATACTCTGAAGCCAAGTGGTTTCGGAAATGTTCTGTTTGGTAAGACTCCTCGAACTTCGACTCCTCAATCTGGTGTTTTAGCGACAATTCACTATGGGAATGGTAAAGAGGAAGTGAAGGACTTTGATGGCCCTCAAGTTTTGGCACCAAACGAGGTCATCAAATGGCTGCGCGATAAACTGCCGAATGTGATCGATCGATCGAACGCGAAGCGATCTGAGGAAACAAATCCGCTTTTCGAACTGGTTCGAGAGGGAATCGTCAATGCAATCGTTCATAGAGACTATTCGATTGAGGGCGCTAAGTGCCAACTGCAAGTTTATCCCTCTAGAATTGACATTAGTAGCCCTGGTAGTCCTGTTGCGCCGATAACCTTGGAGCAAATACGGGCCTTTGAAGCACCAATGCTCAGTCGAAATCCGGTTCTTCATTTTATCTTCTCCCAAATGGGATTGGCAGAAGAGCGAGGGCTCGGATTAGAATCGTTGAAAACACGCACAAAAGAATTGGGGCTACCCCTCCCCACATACTCATGGAAACCGCCCTATTTGGTTCTTTCTATTTTTCTAACGGGGGCGAGCGTTACCGAGTCATTGCCAGAGGATGTACGCAGCAGAATGAGTGACACTGAGTTAGCAGGTTTTCAATGGCTTGCATCCGTTGGTATGGCCCAAACAGGTGGTTACGCAGCGGCACAAAAGGTAGATGCTCGAACGGCTCGTCGCCATCTCAAGCTGTTCGTGGACCTCGGGCTGGCAGAAAAAACAGGTTCCGGGCCTACGTTGGGGTACAAGCTGAAATGAGAATGCAGATGCCTACCCGGACATTTACCCGGACATTCTGTCCGGATAGCGTGCGGTCAACAGTGGGTTTTCCCCTTACCCGGACATTTACCCGGACATTCTGTCCGGATAGAAGCCAGAAAAACCGGGAAATCTTGCTATCCGGACACGAATCCGGACATTGTGTCCGGATAGTACTCCAAAAAACACGAGTTCTGGCGATCCGGACAATGAACGAAGACTTACCTATAGGCCTTTCGCTTCCGTAAAAAGTTGCAATTATCGGCGAAATGGTTCCTGCGACAAACGGCCTACTACGGTCGAACCACCAGCCAACAGACCAACCGTCCACACCATCACGATTACCACGTAGATCGCACCACCCATGGCAAAGAAGAGACCTGCGACGAAAGAGTCACTCAAATCCGTCGAGACGATCACGCACACCGACGAAAAGAGGCGAAATATTCCTACGATCGAGTACCAGTCCATGGTACGCGAAGATCAACAATCCCCCGTCTCTGTCCGTTACCCTCGCAACCCAGACCTCGATCCGCAGTTAGTTTGGCGAGGGAAGGACGAGCAGGATTGGTCCGACTTGGTAGTCCATGCACCGCCGCTCTACATCCAAGAAAAGGTACATCCCAAAGTCCTTATCGAGGATTTGCGACGTCAAACGGAAAAGGCAAAGTGGGAGAGTTCAGGGGCAAAGCTTACGCAGCTCGATCTCTTTTCCGATTTCAATGGTGTGCCGCACGGGGACGCCAAAACCGAGTTCTATCAACATGATCAAAACTGGTCGAATCGCATGATCCTCGGCGATTCTCTTCAGGTGATGGCCAGCCTAGCTGAGCGAGAAGGATTTCGAGGCAAGGTTCAGTGCATTTATTTCGATCCTCCTTATGGCATCAAGTTCAACAGCAATTTTCAATGGTCGACGACTAGCCGGGATGTGAAAGATGGAAGTTCGGAACACATTACTCGTGAGCCAGAGCAAGTCAAAGCATTCCGCGATACTTGGCGTGATGGAATCCACAGCTATCTGGCTTACCTTCGAGACCGACTTACAGTCTGTCGAGACCTTCTTACCGAATCGGGGTCAATTTTTGTGCAAATCGGAGATGAGAATGTTCACCGAGTAAGAGCGGTACTTGATGAGGTCTTCGGAGATGAGAACTTTGTTAGCGAAATCATTGTAGTCAAATCCTCAGGATTGGGCAGCAATACGATTTCTCGACAGAACGATTTTATTCTTTGGTTTGCAAAAGATTCTTCGGCTGTAAAAATCAGGCCTCTCGGTTTTGAAAAGAGACTTGGTGGAGAGAAAGCGGAAGCCTACGTTCAGCTCGAAACCAAAGACTTGCAGGTGAGGCGTCTCTCAGGCCAAGAGATTGGCGGGACGGAATCAATTCCAGAAGACTCGAAGGTTTTCCGGTACGATAATCTCACGAAACCAGGGCCTGGCGCAAAATACAATGTGTCCTTTAACGGCAAAGTGTACGATAGTAAGTCTCGATGGTGGGGGCTTCAAGAAACCGGGATGGTTAGGGCGATTAAGGCAAATCGAATTGCCGCAGGAGATACCTCTCTTAGCTATAAACGATACTTAAATGATTCGTCCTTTACTCCACTTTCAAATCTATGGCTAGATACCGCAACAGGGAGTGGACTTAACAAAATCTATGTGGTTCAAACAACAGAAAAAACCATTCAGCGATCTGTTTTGCTGACAACCGATCCTGGAGACCTCGTTTTGGATCCTACATGTGGCTCTGGAACAACAGCCTACGTCGCTGAACAATGGGGGCGACGGTGGATCACGATCGATACGTCACGAGTGGCGTTAGCCTTAGCTCGAGCGCGGATCATGGGGGCGCGATACCCCTTCTACCTCTTGGCAGATTCCCCGGAAGGAATCGCGAAGGAACGAATATTGTGCGGCCGAGACGATCCTGATAGAATTAAACAGCCAACAGCCAACAGCCAACAGCCAACAGCCAACAGCCAACAGCCAACAGCCAACTCTTGTCGTCTTCAGGGCATCAAGGCCAAGGTTCCATTCGGCAGGGCTTCGTCTACGAACGCGTTCCGCACATCACGCTCAAGGCTATCGCCAACAATGCGGAGATCGATGTGATCTGGGAGAAGTGGCAATCTACTCTCGCCCCGCTCTTGAAAGAGTTGGGAATGGTTAATCGCTTATGGCTAGATACCCAAGGAAAACCTCGCACCCCTGAAGAATGGGAAATCCCTCGCGAGCGTCCAGAGAACTGGCCATTGGAGTCGGAAGGGTTGCTCACGTCTTTTTGGAAAGCTCGGATCGCTCGTCAGAAAGAGATCGACGCATCCATCGCTACGAAGGCCGAGTTTGAGTATCTCTACGACAAGCCGTACGAGGACAAGAAGAAAGTTCGGGTTGCGGGCCCATTCACAGTTGAAAGTCTTTCTCCTCACCGCATGCTTGGCGTCGATGAAAACGATGATTTGATCGACCCGATGATGGTAAAAGAGAATCAAGACGAAAAACAATCATTTCCGCAGATGATCCTCGACAATCTGAAAACAGCCGGTGTCCAGCAAGCGGATAAGGCTGACAAGATCGACTTCTTGGCTCTGAAACCTTGGCCAGGGGAAATGGTATGCGCTGAGGGAATCTATCAAGAGGGAGATGCCGAACGCCGAGCGGCCATCATGATAGGCCCGGAATTCGGTACCGTTCAACGCCAAGACCTTGTCGTGGCAGCGCGCGAAGCTAGCGACGCAGGATTCGACGTCCTCATCGCATGCGCATTCAACTTTGACGCGATGTCCACCGAGTTTAACAAACTCGGTCGCGTCCCCGTGCTCAAAGCACGCATGAACGCTGATCTCCATATGGCAGACGACCTCAAGAACACAGGTAAAGGGAACCTTTTCGTCATCTTCGGAGAGCCTGATATCGAAGTGGTTAGTGGCTTGTGGTTAGTGGCAAGTAACGGGAGATTGGTGGCCAGCTATGACCGGGTTAAACAGCTATCGCGACTTGGAAGTTTGGAAGAAATCAATCGATTTGGTGGAAGCGATTTACGTCGTTTCAAAATCGTTTCCTCCGGACGAGCGGTTTGGGCTGACGAGCCAAATTCGGAGAGCAGCAGTATCAGTGCCGTCAAACATTCAACGATTGGGAATAATACTGGAGCCGGAAGCAAAGATTCTGCTAGCTCAATCGGAAGAGATCAGCCGTATGCTCGGTGGCTTAAAGAGATCGCTGCGGTCCAAGATCTGAAGGTGACAGATTTTCCGCTCTCGCTAACCACTGGTCACTACTCACAAATCACCGTTCACGGTGTGGATGTATTTCACCCGAGCACAGGCGATGTCCGAAGCGACGGTCCCGATGGCATCGCCTGCTGGTTCATCGACACAGACTATAACGAAGAGAGTTTCTTCGTCCGCCACGCTTACTTCCTTGGCCAAAACGACCCCTACACGGCCTTGAAAACAACCCTCAAAGCCGAGATCGACGCCGACGCTTGGGCCACCCTCCACAGCGCCACCTCCCGCCCCTTCGAAAAACCACGATCCGGACGCATCGCCGTGAAGGTCATCAATCACCTTGGGGATGAGGTGATGAAGGTGTTCAAGATATAAGGCTAGTGGCAGATGGAAAGCTACCGAAAGCTGTCCCTCGCCTAGGTTTATGAGTTCCTCCCCAACCCACAGTAAGCAGTTGGAATTCTGGGATTTTTGTTCCCATCAATTGAGTTCATTTTCACTAAGGGATATCGATGCCACGTTGCTCAGACATTCTGAATCAGGTCGTTGCCCGAAGTGGGCTCGATCGCAAGGATAGCCATCCGCTTTACAGCTATCGGGTAACCCTTGACGAGCTAGATCTTTTGCAGGTGGAATTACGAACTTTGTTCAATGGGCGTGGCAGTCTCCGAACGGTGGAAGAGTGCGGAGCCTTTTGCCTTTTTGGTGCGGAGTGGTTTCGTCGCAACTACCGGAGTGGGCCATGGAGCTGGGATGTTATCTTCGATGCTCTGGATCTAGGGCCCAACACCCAAACGAGTCTACGCGGAGACGTTGGGGAGTACGTTAGGGAAGGGTTGAAGTACTGGAGTGTCAACCTTCTCTCTACGCAGCTTATGAATTTGTACCTCCGTACGGTAGTTTGCCAGGGAGGGTTTCCAATCAATACACTGCGCAATGATGGAGCGGGAATCAGCCAAATGCTCAAGGCTTGTCTGCGCGACCACGAGCGTTTTCAGGCGGAATCGATGGATGAGATTATTCACCAACACATCGACCGTGTTCCGCCAACGCTCCAGAATGGCGAGGTACGTAGACTTGCGGCCAATCTGGTTAAGGCTATTGCCCAACTTCGCAAGCAATCCGATCCTGCGTCAACGAATGGTTTGACCCGAGCGAAGTATCTAGATCAAAACTTTGAAGGTTGGGAACTCAAACTCCCTCTTCGAGTGGAAGAACCGGAAGCGAAAGAAATACTGCTGTCGTTGCTGGGCTCCGCGAAAGCAGAACCTCTTAGCCGATATGCGCTTTCGGTGAGGACTGCCTTCCTATACAAGAAAGACAAAGCAATCCTCGTCAGAAGCCTGCATTGCCCGAGTACTCTTTCGGAAAAAGAACTCAAACGTGTTTATGGGGTACCTGAGTCGGAAGAGTTGTCTCCTCGAATGACAGGCTATTTGCAAGCCGGTGATCAACGGGTTGCCGCAATCAACCTTGCACGAAGCAACGACGGTTCCAGTTTTCGATTGACGAAATACCCTTCCATTTCTCTCTCGGGTTCGCAGGCGTTTTTTGAAACTTATTTGAGCCTGGCGGTAGGAGGAGAGGAGATTCACAGAATCTCGTTGCCAGGCGGCACTGCGTTACCAGAGTCCCCGTGGATTTTTACATCGGATGAAGAGCATCATCTGATCGGAGTCGGTAGCGCCCGACTACGCGACGAGAGTGTCATGATCGCAATACCGTCGAATTGTGAGATTCGTCTAAGTGAAGGGGCCGAACTGGTCGAGGAAGAATTCACGCTAGAGGAACGGAATGTACTCAAGGTTACCGGAGAGATTTACATTTTTGCCGATGACGTACAGTACAGAGTCTCAACGAAGTCTACAGGTAGTAGCGATTGTTTGTTTGAACTTCGGGGTACATCGAGGCGATTAGGTATTGGTGGATCCCAAGTGTGGTGCGGTCCACCCAAGGTATGGCAGATCCCATTTGACGAAGAACGTCTTCGCACTGAGGTCTCCCGAGACCAACTCCAGTGGAAACCCGTTGGCGGGGCATCATGGAGCAGCGACTTTAGCGAATGTTTAGGCAACGTTCAGATTCGCGTTCTTCAAGAAGGGAATACTTGTTATTTGACCCGAGCCATCGTGTTGCCACGGGAGATCGAATTAAAGGTTGTTCCGGGTTTAAAACCAGGCACAGGCGAATTGCGAATTTCTGGGCTCGGGAAGTGTAAGATTAAAGTAGAAAGAGACGAGAGAATCAGAATTCAGGACGGTCGAAGCGATGGCAATGTGGTGCTTGAAGTCAACACCTTGGAGGCTCGACCAAACCTAATCCGGATTCGGGTTACCTTTTTGAACGAGACCTCATGCAATCTATCGGTCGTTTGCCCTACCACTTCATATTCGATACTGAATGTGCTAGGCCAACCGGTAGATTACCCCGACGGCATTCCAACCGACAATCTCGATGGTTTGACCCTCCAGGCGATTCTTCCCGATAAGAAACCACCTCTCGTCTATTGGCCTGATGGCCCCCTTCTTATTGATCGCATGCGGGATACCAGTGTCCCGGGAGTTTTTGAGTATCCTCTTTCCTATATCGCGAGTTACGCAACCGAGCTATTAGCCTGTTCCGATGATCCTGATGGAAAGGTTAAGTTTGGCGTTGGAACGAACGTGTCATTTACTCCGAACTTCCCTTTTGCAATAGCAAGATATTCGCACTCACTAACACTCCGAAGAAATCAAGATGAAGAATCGATCGAAGTTTGTGTGAAAGGGGGAGCTGGCGCTGCTTCCAAACACATTGCCGATTGCGACCTTACGGTCGTCCCTCTAGGAAGTCCCAATGGCGAAATGTCAGCGGAAAGTGTAACGTCGCTCGATTCCGGACGGTGGCTCGTCAATCACTCAGACTATCCTCCAGGTTACTATCTGGCTATTCCTAAAGACTCCGTTGGAACCAGCTACCGACCGCTACGGTTCCATGTGAAGAACAAAGTGCATAAGGTTGTTAGCGAAGAAGACAACTATTCCCGACCTGGATTTTGGGAAACGATGAATATATCCGACAAGTCCATTCGATTGAAAGCTTGGGACAGCTACATAAATGAGGTAGCGACAGACCTCGCCCATCCGGATTGGTCGTACCTCGACGATTTTGTTGATTCGACACAAAGCTTGCCCGTAACCACTTTTGAGGCTGTCGCCGCGATCACACGGAACCACTTAGCAGCGGCTAGGTACGGAATTCTTTTTCCTGGCCGAGAAAGGCTTTGGCGTCGGTTCGAGCAACTCCCGTTTCTCTGGTCAGCAATCCCGATCCGAGCGTGGCTTGCAACAGCTGCAGGGTGTTGGTCTTTCGCAAAATCACGACTGGTTGAAAGTGGCATGAAAGAAGAGCAGTTCGAAAAAATTCTAGGAAATCATCGTGATCAGTTTGTAAAGGAGGCACCGAATCGCTCAGCAAGCATGGCGAGCATTGTCCTTGGAATGTTTGTTTCCGAACGATTCGACATTCCTCCTACGGTTACCTTGCAACAGCTCGATCGTCGGCTCAATCTCGAAGAAAGATCGCGTGAACACACTCGCTTGATTTCATATCATCAGGAACGGTTTGACACTCGAGAAACTTGGCCGAATTTACAAATCGATTGCTCGCGGGATGAACAACTTGTCTTGCGAGAAACTGAGCTAATGTTCAGTGATAGCGACAGCGACAAAGAACATTGGGCCGTTCTTAATGGGCCCGGTATTGCAGCGGTCAGGGTCGTCTATGGAGATGGCCTAAAAACAGGTGAAATCAAGATGTTTAAGCGACTTCGCGCTCTAGACTCCGACTGGTATGACATCGCGAATGCCGTAGCCATCAAGACGTTGATAGAACATCGGCGCACGTCAGAGCCGAACTATTTGAAGGAACTAGTGGAGTCGTTGAGCGATGATTGAACCCTATTTCGAAACTCTTTTTGATCAGTTAAACCAGCGTGCTGCTCGTGCAACCATCGCGGACCGGACTCCTTCCCTCGACGCACTCCGTGAATACCTTCGGCATCAGTTCGAACGAGAAGGTGGTGAGTTTGGTAGTTTCTTGGGGCATCCTGTTTTTGAGTCTCTCTATGAGTACGAATCTCAGCCAACCCCGTTGGGAAAGCTGAATCTGCTTCACCCCCGTACGGTTGAAATTCTCGATAAACCTCCGACCCCACATCAATCGCGTCGGTTCGCCAAAACGCAACACCCCTACAAACACCAGGTGGAAGCCTGGCGTGCCCTCAAGGCGGAGCCTTGCCGATCAGCAATTATCAGCACAGGAACGGCTAGCGGAAAGACGGAGTGCTTTCTCGTTCCTATTATCGACGATCTGGTTCGCGAATATGAACGAGTACAACAACCTCTTGTGGGGGTAAGGGCCTTATTCCTATATCCTCTCAACGCACTGATTAACTCACAACGAGAACGATTGGCCGCCTGGACGGCAGGACTCCAGGGGAATGTCCGGTACTCTTTGTACAACGGAGCAACTCCCAATAAAAGAGAGCCGGTAGACAAGCAACGCTTAACTCCGGAACAAGTTCTATGTCGCCCCGTACTGCGAGAGAGCCCTCCGCCGATCTTGGTGACGAATGCGACAATGCTTGAATACATGCTGATTCGCCGCGTGGACCAGCCAATTATCGAGCGATCGCTTGGGAGATTAAGATGGATCGTTCTTGATGAGGCCCACACCTACCTCGGTTCGAATGCCGCTGAAGTTTCTCTTTTGCTGCGGAGGGTGATGGCGGCATTTCAGGTCGAGGCAAGCAACGTTCATTTCGTTGCAACGTCTGCGACCATCGGTGGACCTGAAGCTCAGGAATCCTTGCGTTCCTATCTTGCGGACCTTGCCGGTGTCGATCCATCCAGGGTGGATGTGATCGGCGGGCGACGAGTAACACCACCGGTAGATTCAGGCAACGTAACGGATCAATCACTTCCGACTGCGGAAGAGATGGGCTCGATCGGCGACTACGAAGGGCGGCGAAAACGGCTCCTATCGGTTCCCGAAATTCGAAGCCTTCGTCATGAACTCACGACAAAGGCGATGCCACTCCCCGATATTCGGCGCCATCTCGGTGAAGGAGTAGCGAGTCGGCAGGTTCTTCAGATTCTGGACGCTTGTAGCGAGCCCATCCCATCGGGCTTCAGGGACCAGCCGGTGCTCCCTGTTCGAGGGCACTATTTTATGCGCACTCAACCGGGCGTGTGGGCTTGTTGGAACAAGCAGTGTTCGGGGCGAACGAACCAGCTTGGAAGCGAGCAATGGCCTTTTGGGGCCGTTTACTTTCAGCACCGTGAAACGTGTAAACATTGCCAATCATTGGTGTTCGAGGTTCTTCTCTGTAAAGACTGCGGGGAAGTCTACTTGGCTGCGAACGAAGACGATCATCAGAAACTTACCCCAATTCCCTGGAAACAATCAACAATTATCGATGATCTCGACATCGAAATCGAAGAAGACACCGAAGAAGACGAGGAAGGTCAAGAGCGTCAACCCCGTCGCAACAATCGAAAGCTGATTTGTTCCAGACCTGCAAACGATCATATGGATGCTGAAACGCACTATGAGCGGACAAATGGCGAGATAGTACGTCCCCATCACGAACATGCGGTCGGTATTCGTCTCGCAAGAATGCACGAACCGAATGATAGGACTCGATGTGTTACTTGTGATGCGCCAGACTCCCTGGCCTATCAGCAATTTCGCTCGATCCGCGTTGGTGCTCCGTTTTATCTCGGCGTCACCATTCCAACGCTACTATCGCATGCACCCAGTATAGAGAACTCGAGCGTCTCGCTTCCCTTCAGAGGCCGGCAATTAATTACTTTCACAGACTCCCGCCAAGGTACTGCTCGATTTGCTGCTCGTATGCAGTTTGAATCTGAGCGAAACTACTTGCGGAGCTTTGTGTACCACAAATTGTGGTCGCTTCCGAGAGACGATGCCAATGAAAATATTGAGAATCTGAGACGCGAAGTTGAGACACTTCGAGGGGTCGCCGGGTTGCAAGACTTGTTTGTCGAACGACAAGCAAAGCTTCGCGGAGCTGAAAGGAGAGCAAACGCTGCATTTGCCTCAATACCATGGGATGAATTGGTAGAATCTCTTCGCCAAACCGAACCAGTAGCACGGTATTTGCCGGATTCGACTCGAGAACGATACAGAGAGGCCTTAAATGATCCCAAATCCCTTTCGGAGATGCTCCTTCTGAGAGAGTTTCTGCGTCGTCCGCGATCTGGCAATTCTCTGGAAACGTTAGGGCTCGTCTCGTTGCATTTTCCACAATTGGAGCAAACCAATCCTCCGGATGCGTGGCAGAGGAGAGACCTGAACCAGGAAACGTGGCATCAATTTTTAAAGGCCTGCGTCGACTATTTCCTCAGAACCAACTATTGCGCCAGCATATCACCAGAAATTAGGCGATGGATGGGAATGAAGTTCTCCCCAAAGTATGCGCAAGGACCAGACTTCGAGCGAGGAGAACGCTTCATTAAGAATTGGCCGACACTTCGGAACAACAGGCGAGGTGATCAAAGGTTGTTTACCTTCCTTCGCCTCATCCTAAACCCAAGGGCACCGGGAGCGGAAGACCCGATCTTGCTTGAACAGTTGATGCGAGATGCGTGGAGATCGATTCCCAGGTCTATCCTTGTAGAAGAGGAGCGCGGTTTTCAATTGGATTTCAGTAGAGCAGAAGTTCGACTCAACCGGTTTGCTTACAAGTGTCCGGTCACCCAAAAGCTAATCGACACCTGTATTAATGGAGTTTCTCCCTATCACAACGAATTGACCTGGGGGACTTTAGGGGGCGCGAATCGCATAGAAATGCCAGAATTTCCGTTCACGATCAGTGAGACAAGAGATGGTGGTAACCCGGAAACCCAGCGGGGTATCAACCACTGGCTAACAACCGATAGCAGAGTCCAATCGGCTCGCGAGGAAGGTGTGTGGAACGAGTTTAGTGATCGAATTGCCGAAAACCATGGTTACTTTGAAACTGCAGAGCATTCTGGCCAACTCTTGAAGAATCGCTTGCAAGCCTTGGAGACTCGCTTCCGCCAAGGCAAGACGAATATGCTGAGTTGCTCAACAACGATGGAAATGGGAATCGATATCGGGGGACTCTCCGTCGTTGCGATGAACAACGCCCCGCCAGGGCCAGCAAATTGGCTTCAACGGGCCGGGCGTGCTGGAAGACGCGGTATATCGCGAGCAGCCTCACTGACTCTCTGTCAGAACCAACCCCATGGTCACGCAGTGTTCGCACAGACTACATGGCCGTTTCAGGCTCCAATCAGCATCCCAAGGGTCGCTTTGAACAGTGTGCGAATCGTTCAACGACACGTCCAAGCCTTCTTGCTAGGGCAATTTTTTCAAAGGAGACAACTTGATAATGTTGCTCAACTGACGAACGCTTGGATGTTTGTAGGAGATCCAGGTGTCTATGCAGAGTTTATTGTATGGATGCAAGAAGAAGCGGAAGATGAACCTGCGGTGATCAATGGGGTTATTGCCATCACGGCACGGTCTGTATTGGAGTCGGAGTCCTTGCGATTGATTTTGGAGCATGCAGTAAACGCCATTCGCAAAACGGCTCTAGATTGGTTGGATAGGAGAGAACGATTGCTGGAGGAGGTAAACGGGACGGGGGGCCTTGTTGAAGACATTCGACAAGCGACTCCTGAACAAAATGCGATCGCAGCACAGCTCAGGCGGCTAGACGAGGAGTTTTTGCTCAAAGAACTCGCGAGCAGTGGCTTCCTACCTTCACATGGTTTTCCTCTCAACGTGCTTCCCTTCGTGAACACTAGCGTCGAATCAATCCGAGCAACTCGGGACCGAATGCGCGAGGATCGGGATGACAATCGATTTACGTCCCAGGGATATCCATCGCGGCATCTTTCGATGGCAATTCGGGAGTATGCCCCCGGGAATAGCGTCGTTATTGACAACATGTCCTACTTGTCCAGTGGGCTGACGATGCACTGGAAAGTACCACCCTCGGATAATGACTTCCAACAAACTCAGGCGATTCTCTCCTATTGGACGTGTAATCAGTGTGGGTTCTCCGCGAGTTCGCCAACGCAACCTCAGCATTGCGAATTTTGCGGATCTGATGACTTAAACGCTAATAGTTTTATCAAACCATCGGGATTTGCCGTTGATATTAGAACAGGCGAACCGAATTCAACTGACGACGAAGTATCCTATGTTCCTCCGACTGCCCCGCGACTGACGTGTCGGGGGGAATGGACCTCTCTTCCTAATCCAGCGGTCGGACGCTTCCGGTACGATTCCGACGGCGTGGTTTTTTATCACAGCCGAGGGGCAAATGAATTTGGATTTGCTGTTTGCCTTCGGTGCGGTCGTTCCTCTTCTGAAGTCGGTTTTGTCGGTGATGGAGCCGAGGTTTCGTTCCAAAGAGGGGGGAGCCATATCAGGCTTCGTGGCGGTAGGCGCGACGACGGAACCGCGAGGTGTCCCGGTAGTGACGGCCAGTATACGATTAAGAGAAACCTTTGGCTGGGCGGGGAAGAACAAACGGACGTATTCCAGTTGCGCCTCGGGCACCCCCGTTTTCCCGGCCAGCCGATCCCCGAATCAGCCGCGATCTCCCTGGCCATCGCATTCCGTTTAGTCTTATGCAGAGAGCTGGGAATTGAAACACAGGAGGTTGGCTGGGCTGTCCAAGCCAACAAAGAGCAAGGTCAGGCGCACCGTGACATTTATCTATTCGACGCTGCTTCCGGGGGGGCTGGGTATGTCTCACATGCCCGGTTTTTGCTCGATAAGCTATTCGAATCTGCGAAGGTTCTCTTGACTAACTGCAATTGTGACAAAGCGTGCCACGCATGTTTGCTCGACTTCGAAACGCAGCGTCATGCGGAGCATTTGGATCGGAGAGCCGCTCTAGAATGGTTGGACGAAAAGTTTTTTGCTTCTCTGCGCGTACCGGCGGAATACTGTGCATTCGGAAAGAATACCCACAACGAGGTCAGAGGTGTTGCGGAGGGGATGCTAATCGCCTTGCAAAGAAGACCTATTCAAAGTGTGAGCTTCGTTGTCGGTGGCGACAGCGTTCATTGGGATATGGATTCGTGGCCGTTATGGAGGCATCTAAGCGCGATTGCGACACCGGAGTTCGGCATTGAAACACGAGTACTCCTATCGGAGTCAACGAAACAGGACCTTCCATGGCCGCTCTTGCATTCATTGGTTTCAAAAGCGGATGCACGACAATCCAAAGTATTCGTACTCCCAGACTTGACGCTTCGAGCTGGAGGCGCAACGATCGCCGGTTTGGTAAAGTCTCCAGAAAGAACAAAGGCTTGGGGGGTGTTCCAAGATGAATCACTCGCGATGGCCTCTGGCTGGGGGCAAGGGGGCGGTGAATGGCCCGTTGTCACTGGAGAATGGGAGGGGCGGGTTGGCCTCAGTCACGAAATTGATCTGGAATCCGTGGAACGGGAGAGGCCGGAAGATTGCACACAGGTACTTATCAATAGGGAACTCGATGGAGACATCTTTGGAATCGGTAAGTCTTTTTGGGACTTGCTTACAAGCCGTTCAAGCTGGCTAAAAAAGTGTTTGGAGAGAGGTTCCCCTCAATCGATTGAGTACAACGACAGGTACATCAAATCGCCGTTGAGCGCGAGAGTCCTCCTTGAACTGCTTCGACGTTTTTCGGCAACAGCGACCAACAGAACAAAGCTGCAGATTCGAACCACTGCGAGCTCACAATATCAGAACGGTGATGCGATCCAGCACGACTGGAGAGATAGCCGAATCCAAGCCGATGTCTTAAAGGGCCTGTTTGATCCTTTTTTTGACGTGTCTTTAACGGTATTCGACAAATCACGTGACCTGAATCACTCCCGTTACCTGACTTTGCTTTGGGACGAAGGTTTCCGGGTTGATATCAACATGGATCAAGGGGTCGGATTCTACAGGGCTAGACCATTTCAACGGTTCGATTTCAGTATGCCATCGGCAGCTCAAATTCAGAAGCTCTGCTCACTACGGTTTACCGTCGAAAATCAATCTCCGACCATGCCCCTGTATATCTTAAAACCAAGGTAGGAGGAATCAGGATGCGATTTTTAATAGCGGATACCTTTACATCCAGCCTGGGTAAACTGACGAACGAGGAGCAATCATTCGTTAAAAACACTGCGTTTGATTTACAGGTGAACCCTGCACACCCAGGATTGCAATTTCATCGAATTGAGCGGGCTAAGGACAAAAATTTCTGGTCGCTCCGATCGGGACGTGATCTAAGGATCATTGTTCATAAAACCGAATCGAACTTTTTACTCTGCTACGTCAACCACCATGATGTTGCCTACGCATGGGCTGAACGCCGCAAGCTCCAAACGCATCCGGAGACCGGTGCAGCCCAGTTAGTTGAAGTACGAGAGACCGTCCAAGAATACATTGTCCCAAAGTATGTTGAAACGACGGTAAAAAGGGAGAGTCCTAAACCCTTTGTGGCTTTTAAGGATTCGGAACTTCTTGCGTACGGAGTTCCTGCAGATTGGATCAGCGAAGTTCGCGAAGCTACTGAGGATTCGATTTTCGATCTGTTCTCCCATCTTCCAGCTGAAGCCGCAGAGGCGTTGCTGGAGCTCGCGACCGGTGGCCGTCCCAATATTGCTGCTATACCGGATACTGTTCAAAGTGACCCATTTGCTCACCCCGACGCCAAACGCCGGTTCTCATTGATTTCGTCAAGCGATGAATTATCTAGAGCACTTGAGTTCCCATGGGACAAATGGACAATTTTTTTGCATCCCGAGCAACGCAGCTTTGTGGAGAAAAACTTCAACGGGCCTGCCCGAGTCTCGGGATCCGCCGGGACAGGAAAGACGATTGTTGCCCTTCATCGTGCGTACAACCTAGCGCTCAAAAATCCTGGAGATCGAATTCTCCTCTCCACCTTTTCAGACTCCCTTGGACGGGCCTTGCAAGACAACTTGCACAAGCTAATTGCAAATCAACCTAAGTTGGGAGAACAGATTGAGGTTCTGGCCCTCCCGACCTTGGTCAAACGCCTTTATGAAACCCATTTTGGCCGAGCCACTTTTGCATCGGAAGTTGATGTCAGGCAAATTGTTGCCGTGGAAAAAGATCAGACCGAAGCGAAGAAATTCACGACATTTTTTCTATGGAAAGAATGGGAGCAAATCGTCGATGCATGGCAGATCCGAACTTGGGACCAGTACCGAGTGGTTCCACGCCTGGGACGCAAAACTAGACTTAACGAGGATGGGAGAAGGATTCTATGGGATTTCTTTGAAAAAGTCCGAGCAACTCTAAAAAGTAAGAGATTCATCACAGAACCCGAGGCCTGCCAACGGTTGGAAGATCTGTTTCGAGAACAGGGGAGGTTCCCCTATGATTTCGTAGTGATCGACGAGGCGCAGGATATATCCGTGCCACAATTGCGTCTACTCGCTCCAGTACTCGCCGCAAAACCCAACGGTTTATTCTTTGCTGGCGACTTGGGGCAACGCATATTTCAGCAGCCATTTTCCTGGGCTGCGTTGGGAGTCGATATCCGTGGGAGAAGTAAGACCCTGAAGATCAACTATCGAACCTCGCAGGAAATACGTCGGCAATCAGATCGACTCCTCGATGCCCAGTTCACGGATGTAGATGGTGTCAGAGAAGATCGCACTGGGACTGTTTCCGTTTTTTCCGGGCCCGCTCCGATCGTGATACGGTCTGCAAATGTAGAGGATGAATGCAGTGAGGTTGCAAAATGGTTGCAAGAACAGCTCGCCAATGGTTTGACGGAACAAGAGATCTGCATAATTGTACGAAGTGAAAATGAGGTTTCGCGAGCGATGGCTGCTGTTTCGGCTGCTGGTTACAAATCTCGAAGGCTGACAACCGATCTCAACGCAGATAGCGGTGTTACGGTCACAACGATGCACTTGGCAAAGGGGCTTGAGTACCGAGCGGTAGCGGTAATAGCATGCGATGACGAAATCATTCCTCTTCAGGCTCGTATCGAAAGCGTTGGTGATGATGCAGATCTACAAGAAGTCTACTCGACCGAACGCCAGCTACTGTACGTGGCGTGTACTCGAGCTCGGGACTGCCTATTGGTATCTGGAGTCGAACCTGCTTCGGAATTCCTCGACGATTTCGAAGAAAAGTAGATCGCGAGCTGAGGATAGAGTTCATGGAATCATAGGGACTCGTATGGTTGAGAATAAGCGGGGGAACGGATGAGTAAGGGAACTGCAACGTATTCGAAGAACCGGAAGCCTCGGTTGAAAATCCTTGTTTCTTCGTCCGTGTTTGGTTATGAGGAACTGCTCGAAAGCACGTACGCTTTGCTGGAGTCTTTTGGATACGAGGTATTGATGTCTCATAAGGGTACCATGCCCGTCAATCCTGACGAATCCGCTCTGGAAAGTTGCTTGGACGCGGTTAGCCAATGCGATGTTTTTCTAGGGATCATCTTGCCTCGATATGGTTCAGGGATCGAGGAGCCTGGGAGCCATTCGATCACGCACAGGGAGTTTATCAAGGCGATCGAACTGAACAAACCTCGTTGGTTTTTGGTGCATGAGCATGTTGCCGTTGCAAGGCAACTCCTCTCTCCCTACCGCAAGAAGGATGACGCGGGGAAAGATCGCCACCCGTTCGAATGGGATGCAGGAATCCCTTTCCAGAAAACTGCGATCCTCTCGGACCTTCGGGTGATCGACATGTTTGAGTTGGCGATGCGACATGATGTGCCGAAGCTGAAGGATCGTAGTGGTAATTGGGTACAACACTACGGATCGGACGATGATGCTCGCTTGTTTGTAACCGCTCAGTTCCGCCGCATCCGTGACTTGGAACAAAAGTACCTGTCAAAACTTGAAAACGCCGAAGAGATTCGTCGAAGACTGGAGAGCAAGCAATGAGCGCTCAAATACGACAACTGATCAAGGACGGCAGAAACGAAAAAGTCGAGTTTCGAGGCCCCCGTACACAAATTCAAACCCTCGCAAAATCCGTTTGTGGAATGCTCAACCAACAAGGGGGAGTGGTTGCGATGGGCATCGAGGACGATGGTACCATTCGTGGTATTGCCAGCGCCGAGCAGTATGTCCATGAATTGCACACCTATATTGCCGAGCACTTGTCCCCCATTCCACTTGTTTCTGTTGTAGCTCATCAAGTCGACGGTCAATCAGTAGTACTGATTGACGTACCGCAAGGAGCCGACAAACCCTATTCGCTCGATCGCGAAATCTTTGTTCGTGTAGGTGTACAGACTTTAAGGGCAGATTCCGAGCAAAGCTCCAGCATTGTCCGCGATTCGGTATCGCAACTTGACCGTTGGGAATACCAACCTCTACCCGGCTTTGAACTAGCCGATTGCAATCTGACGGAGCTTGCAGAGTCTCGTGAAGAGATCGTCAGATCTGGAAGATTGGGTACCAACATCCCGGATGATTCATTTGAGTTCCTCCGCCGTCTTCACTTAGCACGTCAGGGACAACTCACCAATGCCGCTGCTGTGCTTTTTGCGTCAGCCCCACTGGGCTGGTCACCCAATATCGCGATTCGCGTAGTGACATTTGTTGGTGACAAAATGAGCGACATCTCGAATGACTCCCTTATTCACGGACCGGCCGTTCAATCTCTTCACAACGCCATCTCAACGATTCAGCAGCGAACTGGCTACTCCGGACGCTTCGACCGATCGGTGATAGTCCGGAAAGATGTTCCAGCCTACCCTCCATTTGCACTTCGAGAGGGGCTGGTCAATGCGATTGTGCATCGTGATTACAGTGTCGTCGGTGGGCAGATTCGAGTAGAGATCTATAAGGATCGTCTGACGATTCAAAACCCAGGGCGTCTAGCCGAAGGTTGGACATCTGCTGACTTGAAACGAAAACATGGTTCGGTCCCATTTAACCCTGATATTGCCAGAGTTTTCTATCTTCGTGGCCTAATGGAACAGTTAGGAATCGGCACCCAAAAGGTCATCGCTGCTTGCAAGGAGTCAAGTGCGCAACAGCCCCAATGGGACGTTCGGCAGAACATGGTAACCTTGACTTTATACGCTGCACCGGAACCCACGCTCGCTTACCCACTAAGCGAGCGGCAACAGGCATTTTTGAAACATGCAAAAACAGGGGATGTTTGCAAGTCGAGTGATTATTCCGAGATCACAGGCGTGGTTGAACGACAGGCTCGTCGGGAGTTATCCGAACTGATTGAGTTTGGCTTTTTGGAGCGAGCTGGGCGAGGGCCTGCTACCGTCTATGTACGGACGGAGAAACCTCTGTGATTCAAATTCGGACAGAATCCGGACAAGTTTGGGTGAGGTGTGTCTCGGATGGTTTCTTGTCCGGATTTGTACGCGATTCAGATGGGAAATCGCTGGGTTTTTCGAAACCGGACAGGATCCGGACCGATCCGGACAACGGGCGGGGATACGAGTCGACCCTGCGAGAGTGTATTGCGACAGTTAGAAATCCCCAAAATTGGCCGTCGCATTGCCTCAACAAAAGCGCTACCAAACGAGTGTCGTTGCCTCAAAATGGTGCCCTTTACCTCCAATCGAGGATGGATTACTTAACTTCTTCCTCTTGCTCATGAGAGTGGCTCTCTATCCGGAAGGCTCTCAATCGCACTGAGCCAATTCGAAAAGAGCGGACACTCAGTTCTAATCTTGTCAATTCCAATCTCCAACGCTCCAAATGTTCCATGAATGGGCTTTTCAAACTCCGGAAATGCTCCTTGAATCCTTTTACTTGGGGCAGTAAAAAGACCATCGTTGATCTCTTCGGGGCAACCAACCTCTGATCGAATAGTGGCGAATCTCTCCGCAAGGTTCGGACGTCCAATCGAGGCAGCAAAAGCGCGGGGGTCACTAAACAGAAGGGCTTCGAACTCGTACATTTGAACGTACGGAATAAAACGTCGCATAGCCTCGTGCCCCACAACCGCTTCGATGGCATCGCACATTTTTTGAAGAAGCGTCTGCGATTTCGCGTCATGTTGGTTTAGGTGTGTTGCCTCCTCGTAACCAGGAAACTTAGGTGAGATGCCGTAAAAATCGATTAGCAAAGTACAGTACGAAGTCTTATCACCGAGTAAACGCATGCGAACATCGTTGATGACTCGTTCAATCTTTACGTTCCCTCCCTTGTGCCCCGGCTTCCCAAGCAATGATGGGATAAGAAAGATCTCCTTAGGCTGAAGAATCGGTTGCAACATATCGTTGACAAACATTTCCTCGGTCTGACCTTCACAAATCACATGGACTCGGATCATCGTGAAGGTCTCCCCCCGAGGACGTTCTTAGCCCACAGGTCACCCAACGAGTACTCCTCCAACCAAGTCTGGAATCTATCTTTGGCAAGCCGTTTGAATATCGAAGCTCGGTCTTCTCGTTCTGCGACAATCAGGTCTTCAACCTCGAATTCGTTTACTAGTGCGACCGACTGAGTCGAGACAATGACCTGCTTCTTCTTTGAAACGGAGCGTAACAAAGATGCAAGCAACGTAATAGCGAATGGATGCAGGCCGAGTTCAGGCTCGTCGATAAGAATCGTCTCAGGTTGGAGAGATTCGGGCTGGCACAGGAGGGTTGCTAGACAGATGAAACGGAGTGTTCCATCGGACAGTTGATGTGCCTTGAAAGGAACGTCTTCTCCCTTTTCTGTCCACCGCAGCTCGATAGTCTCGGTATTGTTTGGTATAGGTTTGAGAAAGAAGTCACCAAAAAACGGCGCAATCTGGCGAACGACACGCAACACTTGGTTATAGTGATCCGGATACAATTCGCGTAACATTAAAAGAAATGGGGCTAGATTTCTGGCGTCAGGACGCAAACACCCAACATCGCTGATGTTTTGGATTCCTTTGACAAGAGCTGAATCACTTGTGTCATGGAAATGGAAAACTCGCCAACTCTTCATGGCGGGGAGCGTGTACTGTTTGATTTGGGACCGCTCTTTCTCTGCTTGCGACTCGAAATGCCCGCTTCCGACGGACCGTTCCCCTGTAACATTCCACAGCAAAGCTTCGGTCGCATACATCATGCGATTGTCCTGTGTCGGCTCTAAACTAAACTTGTAGCCATTGTTGCCAAAATACAGGGATGCAGAAAGCTGCTCGGTTGTTTTTCTTCCGAAGTACAACAGTGCATCTGGTCCTCCTTGTTTAGCAACATAGTTTTGCAGATTCTTATCAAGCATCTGCTGGATCATTCTGAAAAATCCAATGAAGTTCGATTTACCAACTCCATTGGGGCCGATCAACACGTTAAGGTGCCTGAGTTGGATATCACATTCTCGGATAGATTTGAATCCATGGATCACAAGTTGCGAAAGCTGGTTGTTGTTCATAATTCATCTCCTTCAGTTCCGACTTGGCGAAGGATTGCGATATGCCCTTCCACAGAGACCTTGTCCGGGGGAATCCCAGCTTCGGTAGAACTGATCGTCTGATTGCTTGCGAATGCGAAGGCAGTTATCCCTCTTGATACCGAGGTATGCTGCGATCTCGTCGACTGAAAACCAGCGATCGTCGGTTCTACTGTTCATGCGAGTACCTAAAGAGCGTCACCAGACGATGGGCCCCCTCCTTTACGATGGTCTATTGTCCAACCTGTCCCAATTTAAAGGGTTGAATCATACCTTATTTGCTAGCACGTGAGAACAGGAAGATTAAGGGCAAGCAGAGGCGCGTTTGTCGCTCGCTGGAAGAAAGGTTCGATACTTTGAAATACGTCCGACTGACGGAAACTGGTTTCGTCGTCGAGGAGTGGAACGATGAAGCTTGATGATCTAGCCAAGAAGATGCGGGTCTTCGAAACGGGGCGAGGGGAGCGGAGATCTGAAACGCGACGGTTGCTAGGATGCTAGAATGCTAGAGAGGCGTCCGGAAAGGGATGGGCCTCAAGACGGAGGTCAAGAAAACAGCCCATATCGTGTTGAGACGATATGGGCTGGCAGAATTTTACAGCAGGTTGACGACCTTGTCGGCAAGTCCCTTTTCGCCGAGGACGATGTTCAACTTTCCTGCCGATGCGATCTTTTCGAGGACTTCCAGTTCTCGCAATCGCATCAACGTTGGGTTTTCCGCTAGGAGCTTTGCCGTGTTGGCTTGGCTGCGCATAGCGGCTGTTTCCTCACGTCGTGCGATCAAGTTGGCTTCGGCTGCCTTCTTGGCTTCCGTTACCCGGTTCATCAGATCCTTCATATCCCCTGGCAGGATGACATCCTTGATACCGACCGAACGGATTTCGAGACCCAAGGCTGTCGCTTGATCGCGGACTTGTTGCTCAAGTTCTTGAGCGACATCGTCCTTGCCAGTCAAGAAACTATCGAGTTCCCTCGCTCCGACCACGGCACGCAGTGACAACTGTACCTCACGGTACAACGACTGCCGAACATCGCTAGCTGCCGAAACAGCACGGCGAGGATCTTGAATCGCATACGTCACCAAGGCATTCATACGCAACGTCACCTTATCAAGCGTCATGATCTCCTGACCACTGACGTCGATCTGTGCCTCGCGCGTATCCAGTTCAACGACTCGGGAATCTGCGGCATCTCGCCAGAATGCATACTGGCCTGGCTGCAGTTGATCCACGTAGCGTCCGTCGATGAACAATACCCCTACACAGTCCCGTTCGACCTTGCACACGTCGAGCAGTCGCGATGCATCCGCTGCGCGCACGATAGCCTTCAGCTCTGTATGTTCGAATCGAACTTGGCGAGCGTCGATTTGTTCGATGCGTACGTCTCGAACTCCTGTCCAGTAAGCATAGAGCCCTGGTCCAAGAATCCGAGCGAAACGGCCGTCGATCCATACGAGGGCTCGCTGGAAGTCTTTCAAGTCGACCACTTCCACGTGGCCAGCCAAGGCACCTGACTTCACGATCACATCGAGATGTTCGTCGATCAGCCATGGATCTCGCTTGGATACGACGCGCACTTGAACTTTGCCCAATGGATCGAAGATCCAGTGCTTACCAGCGCCGATCACCCCTTTGAATTCACCATCTCGAAACTTGAGGCCAGCTTCGTAGCTTCGAACGATCACTTTCTTCAACAACATGGATTTGCCTCCTTTCGAGAGGGCGGGTTTAGGTTAGCTAGTTAGTTAGTTTGATTGGTAGATGGTATGAAGACGCCTTGAGGCAACGGATTGTTCGCTGATCACGAGCAATCGGTGCGGAAAAGTAGGTATGTTCGTCCCTTTTCCAAGGTTAAGCTCAAGCTGCCTATGAACATTCGGTCGTGGACCGAACGTCGTCGCACACTCAACTATATCCAAGGAATCGGATCGACATGCCCCGCTTCTACAAAGCACGCTTGCACGCTGCCGTTTCGGATCGACGCATTCCGCACGAGCCGAATCGGTTCCCGAAGGAGCGATTATGCTTCGTGGTTCTTTTGTTGATTCGATTCGGCGGATCGAGACAAACAATCGTTGCCCGCCAGCTTTCTTTGGAGGACGCTTTCGCGCCCGGGCCGTTGGTGAACAGCCAACTTGGTTGTTAGACGGGAGTCGAACCCGTGACCGTCAGATCTTCAATCTGATGCTCTACCCACTGAGCTACTTACACCGGTGTCGCTTTTAAACCCCGTTCACGGAACACGAAGAGCTGACTGCAAACCGCAGAGCAGATCGCGCCGCCGGAACCACACCGACCCACCATAGACGCTCCCGGTTCCCATTGGTTCGCAAAATTTTGGGGGGCTGTTGCCTATTCCCAAACCAGCATGGGGGTGACGCCCATTTCGGTCCACCAGATCCCCATGCGATTGATCCCAACACTGCTAGACCGCGTCGTGAGCGTGCTGGAACTCAACGCCCACCTGCGCCCGTCGGACACCGCTTTGGCGTCCTAAATGATATCCGCTCTGCGAACCTCCGCGTCCCCTGCGGTTAAAAGGGAATAATCCGGACACTCAAAAGTCCGCGTCACCACAAACTTTTTAACGGCCCAGACCAACGCATATCTGAGTCGCTCTTCGGCTAACATTTTGAACTCCCAGGCACCACGATTCGGGCCTGTTGATTGGCGACGCGAATGCGGACGGTGGTTCCGCTATTGAATTCGATGAAATCGCTTTCGATTCCATCCGAGAAAATGGCCCCCCCCTCGGGCATCAAACTCTCGAGCACCAATTCCTGGCCTTCATCCATGTTGCCAATAACCATTTCAGCTTGCGAAAAACGACTAGCGTAAGGCTCTCGAACTACCCAGGTCAATCGCTTCTCGGACCAAGCCATACGACTTGTTTCTTCGATGGCTTGACCGGTGTGCGTTCCAATTCCTCGGGCCATGTTGAAGACACTCGACAACCAGCCTGTGGAACCTGCTCCGGTTGCAACAATGACCCCGCTCGAAGATTGCGATTCATTCTTGCCGCCGAACCGAATGTTGTAGCGAGCCGATACGTGTGTGCGGCGACCAATAAACAGATCGTTGAAGGCTAACAAACTCTGGCCATCACCAAGCCGAGCTTCCGCCATTGTGACTCGATGTTCTTTATATTTGTTGGCCAGCACCAAATCGACCGCACTGCGTGCGTTAGCCGCACGGAAGGGCAGCAAGATGCCATCGATTCGGTTGGGATCGGGATTGACGCCCACGATCGGCAAATCGCCGACGTATTTCGCTGCGTTGGCGACCAATCCGTCTGGTCCGACCACAACGACGACTGCTACGTTTCGGAACTCGAACGTCGGCAAGAAACGCCGTTCGATCAATGTCAGCGGCAACCCAAAATCGAACTCTTTTCGTAGCCGCTCGACGGTTTCCTGATAGATATCGTTTTCGTATTCGTAGAGACTAAAATCCGATTCAGCGTCTGTCTTAGCCGAACTTAGATTCTTGCTTCTACGACTCGCATCCTGTTTTGTATTCTGTTCGATATTTCGATGAGCCACCGCCTGCTTCATCAGGAATCGGGCCTGACCTACAGTTCCCCAACGCGCGAGCAACCCTTGCAATCGCGTCGGCGAAGTCACGATGGCGATGGTTGGTAAAGTGTTCAGGCCCATTGTAACCGCTCATGCTATGGAAAAGGTGTCGGGAGTTACCTTTCGGAACTTTTCTTTTCGCTCAATAGCGACTTCAATAAGTCCGGGCTGATGTCGAGATGCCCGATTTTGTCTGCGTTCTCGGCAATTTGTTGAAAGGCCATAGCGATCAAGTGGCGTGCATCCCCCTGCCCGGCGGCGGCCGCCAGTGTCTTCCAGTCGACTTGTTGGAAAGCCTGCAAGGTTCCTCGGAGCGAATCGATTTGCGCTTCGGACAATTTTCGTTCGTTGGCAACCTGCTGCTCGACCAATTCCGATCGCTGTTGTTCGATCACCACGTCGGCCTGCATCTTGGCTTGTCGAACTTCCCGTTGCTTTTCCTCGACGACGCGCGCTGTGTTCAATTCGTTTTCCTTGATTTGCCGTTCGAGTTCTATCGCCGTATTGCGACGAGCAAAGATCGCATGATCCGCTTTGAGCAACAACTTTTCCCGAGCCTCCGCCTGCATCGCTTTAGCCATTTCCGGAGTCGCCTTGATGCTCGTGATCGACAGGCTGAGTATCTCGAGTCCATGTGAGGCAACCACATCGGAGTTCACCAGCGATTCGAATAATTTGTTCGACAAGGAATCGGCGCTGGTCAATAATTCGCTCAGCGGTACGGCTTGCGTAAAGGCATGGGCGCGCGTCAGGGCTTGCTGGATCAATCGCTCGTTGAGTTTCTGCGGATCGTCGCTGACGTACCGATTGGATCGGTCAACTTCGTAGTTCAACAACTGAACAAGCTTGTCGGGATCGACGACGCGATACGTCAACTGCCCCTGCAACGTGACGTCTTGAAAATCCGCCGAGATCTCTTCAAAGACGAACGGCACATCGAGACTACCGACTTCGACGGAGACGATCGTCGACGTTGGCGCAAAATACCAAAACGATGCCCCCGATCCACTTCGGACCAGCTTTCCATTTTTGTAAAGACTGACGTAGCGAGTAGGGGGCGACTTCAGATAGCAAATTCCAAGCATGGACGTATCTCAGGAAGCGATTTCAACAAAACGGAATTGCAAAGGACGTTGCAGGTTATTGTAATTCAGAATAGCCAGATTTTACAAGAAGCTAACGTGGGGACGATTGCTAAAACAAGCCGCGGTGAGCGGTGTTGCTCCAAAATTTCGATAGTCAAAGCAATCCAGCATCTGCCGGTTCTTTGAAACCGCTGCGTGGATTACCTCGACATTGCCGGTCGCTAATGCTTGAAAAAACTCAATCTCTTCCGGTGTGTTGCTCTGCGTCATTTCGACCTCCAAATGCCTCTAATGTCAAGGCTCTCTTTCATAGGATAGAATCGGTGTCTTTGAAGCTTACCACGTGTCGTGTTTGCCGTCGAAAAAACTTGGCCGACCAGCGAGTGGGCGACAAGCTGTCTTCTGATGGACAACCGCAGGTCTTTTTATGATTGCAGAAGAGATCGGAAGGTCCGTGAACAACGGGGGATGAGGCATGAAAGAAACAACCCTAATTCGCGAAGCTAAGCCAGATGACGCTTCGGCACTTGCAGGGCTGTTCACGGAGCTAGGGTTTCCTGCATCCTCTCAAGAGATGACAGATCGGCTTGCAAGCTTCCTCCCCTCCGCGTCGACGCTTGTTGCTGAGCAAAATGGGAAGGTACTTGGCGTTGCCACTGTTCACGTGATGCCTGTTCTGCACCGCCCAACGCCCGTTGGGAGAATCACTGCGTTAGTGGTGACTGAGCAATCGCGAGGGCAAGGGATTGGCCAAACGCTTGTCGATGCTGCCGAGCAATTCCTTGCCAGGAAAGGCTGTCAGCTGATCGAAGTGACAAGCAATCAGCAGTTGGTAAACGCCCATGAATTCTACCGAAAGCAGGGATATGAGATAACAAGCTATCGGTTCAAGAAGGATCTCTAGACGGACGAGCTGGTTCCTCCTCAATTCGCGGGCGTTCCCCCTGAACCGAGTAGACGAAATCGTTGTCCTTGCCTACTTGAGTGTCATGTTTTTTATCAAAAAAACTTGACATATCACAAAACGGGAGGGATGTTATCAGTATGGCAAGCAAGATACAACAAACACGCAAATCGACCGCAGAAACAATCCGGTCCATGATCGAGGCTGGTGGCGAACGTGTTTGGCGATTCAAAGACTTCGGTGGGATGCCACCAGCCGCCGCCGCGCAGGCCTTATCGCGTCTATCGCGGCAAGGTATCGTCCAGCGGCTCGGCAAAGGACTTTACTACCGCTCACGCCAGACCGTTTTTGGGGAGAGCAGACCTAATCGGAGTCAGATTCGTGGGTTACCAATCCCTCGGAGTGGCGTTTTTCCGTCGGGGGTCGCAGCCGCCAATCTTCTAGGGTTTACAACGCAAACCGCTGGTCACATCGAGGTTGCAACAAACGGCTCAAGTTTGCCCCGTTTAATCGTCGGCAAGGACACCGTGATTCATACGAAGCGCCCTGAATCTTGGCGTCAGCTTTCGCAAGAGGATGCAGCGTTCCTAGACTTCCTCCGAAATCGTGGAGCGGACAGCGAGTTATCGCCAAAGGAAACCGCTAAACGACTCGTTACACTTGCGGGGCAGAGTGGGAGGCTTTCGAGACTGCTTCAAGTTGCCGACACAGAACCTCCCCGAGTCCGCGCGATGCTTGGAGCGATCGCTGAGCAACTCGGTGCGTCCCAAACCAAACTGGCCCAGCTACGCGCCACGTTAAATCCTCTTTCTCGCTTTGACTTTGGTCTTCTCTCCGCATTGGAACATTCCAGAAAATGGCAAGCAAGGAGCTGAACCCAGAAGGAAATCGAGGAAAGCGTCAACCGCAAAGACTTTGACTTGGGCATTGGCAGTGAGGTAAAATGCTTTTATGAACACTGTCATCGAATCACATCAGGCATTTCATCGCGGAACAGCTCCGATTTTCGAGTTATTGTCCGTGGAGCAATTGCGTCAACTGTCGGAACTCCAAGCCGATCCTTCGCTAGCTGAGCGTATCCAGGAGTTGGCTGAAAAGGCCAATGAGGGAAATCTAACCAATTCTGAAACGGCAGAGTACGAGGCTTACATTGAAGCCAATAATCTCTTGGCGATTCTCCGGGCGGAAGCCCGGTTTCGGTTAATGCGAACCGGAGCGTGACGTGGTCGATTCTAAGGCTCGGCTCATCGTCAGAGAACGAGCAGAGAACCAATGCGAATACTGCCAAAAACGGCAGGATGAGTCGCCATTAATCGCATTGCAGATCGAGCACGTTATCCCCTGGAAACATGGCGGAAGTGATGAACTCAGCAATCTTGCATTGGCGTGCGCGGATTGCAATCTCCGTAAATCAAGCGACTTGGCTGGGCTTGATCCTTCTACAAACGAGTTGACACCGCTATTTCATCCTCGAACCGATCTCTGGCACGATCACTTCGTGTGGGAGGGAGTACATATTGTCGGAAAAACAGCGGTGGGAAGAACCACTATTCGAGTATTGGATCTAAACTCGGGCTCTCGCTTAAGAGTGCGAATGGCGCAAAGGTAATTAGGAACGAAGCCCAAGCTTCATTCTTTTTCCTCGGCCAATTCTCGAAAGATGGGTTGCATCCACGTAGGCGCAAACCGCAGATCCTTGAGAATCCCACGCCTCTTCTCAAGGGGGATCGTTCGTTTCAAGTGCCCGAGTCTCTTGGGCGTGATATGGTCTTGGTCAAGAATCGTGATACGTGCCAGCAATTTCTTCCTGGCTCTCGTTGAGATGAATCAAGTAAAATCCTGGATCGTTGTCGAATTGTGCGATTCTTAGCTCATAGGTAGATTCGACGACGTTTCTGTTTACTCTGTGTGCCATCTCCCTTGCGGACTGACTACCTAGCCGGAGTTGGATTCGATAACGGATTCTTCCAATGAAATCGCTCATCAAGATATCCCAGGTTCCTCAAGCTTATGTAAGGTGTCTACTTCCTCTGGCTACAGGCTGGTGCCACATATGATGCGTAAGGCGGTACTTTTGGATTGTTTGTTTCCCCCACGTCCGAATGAAATGGGACAGTCGTTCCGAGACCGTTAAGCGTGCGGGTTGGAATCCAAGTTTCTGAATCACTCGGATACAGCGGTGGTTTGAAGCGAAGCAGCAGGCGACAAACTCAAGCTGCTTTTTGGATTCGTACTGCGAGTCAAAAAGGAGACCGAGCGAGCGAACCATGATCCCCTTTCCCCAGAGCTCAGGGATAAGATTCCATCCGAGAAAAGCGTCCGTCACGCCATCTTCACGAGTGCGGTACATTCGAGATATGTGCCCTGCAAATTTCTCTTCGACCAGAATTGTTGAGCATTTGTAACCCGACGTTGGAATCTCGGGGCCAGGCTGCACTGCTGCGAGGAGCGTCGCAGGAGTTTCCAAGTACGATGGGGGGTATTGCATCGACGCGAGACACGGATCACAGCGGAGCTCGAAAATCGGTACCGCATCCTCTAAAATCGAATCGCGAAGAGAAATTTGCAATGACATGATTTCTTTTTATACGAATGTCACGTCACTTTCAACTCGGCAGTGGTAGTGGCACCGGAGGAGGCTGGGGCGTCGCGAGTACGGAGACCATTCACGACGGTGGAACAGATTACACTTATTTCATAGGCCCCTACAAATCTTTCGGCCAAGCCGGAGCCCATTCCGTCCTTTCAGGTCTACCGGTCTATTGGAGTTCCTTGTAGCTGGAGAATGCTCCTTACTTCTTCAACGGAGGTTGGACGAACTACTTCACCGATCCACTGGAGAACTTTTAGTAAAATCTGGTTGGAGTAAGGGGCAAGAAAGGGAGCCCTTAAGTTACCTTCAACCGAGCACAGGTGAAATGTCCAGCAATTTGCGAGCTTTGTTCGATCGAGTCGGGGCAATCACGAAGGAAGACCGTCAAGATCGATGAACCAAAGAGGGATGCAAACATACGAGCATTTAGGGTTATGGAGAGTTTGCAATGAATCTTTTGAAGAGCCCTCGCTTCGACAGAAAGTATCTCGCGAATCGAGACTGCGAATGTTGCGAGTGTGGGGAGGAAGATAACGAGATCGATTTGGCGCAGGTGATTCGACAGGCTTCTGTTGGATTCCCGTTGTCGTCCAAGTGGGCCGCCAAAATGCCTGCTGCCGGCGTCGTAGCAACTCGTGCCGCGTGGCTCAAGGGATTTCTGGGAGACGCTCAAGGGTATGCCAATCACGAAATGAGCGACTTCCTGCGGGTTCGGACCAGCACCGGTGAGGTTCTGGACTTTCATGCGTTACGCCATACGTGCGGAGCATGGTTGGCGATCCGAGGGGTGGCTCCCAAGGTCATTCAATCGGTCATGAGGCACTCCACAATCAAGTTGACGTTGGACACCTACGGGCACTTGATCGACGGGGCGGAATCGAAGGCTGTCGAGCAGGGGGCGATGATGTTCGAGCAGGCTAAATTGACCGGGACAGATGGCCTACCGGCAGGAAAACTTGATCACTATTTGATCACAAACAGGGTGCGTGGAGGGTGCGAAACGGTGCTGGAGGGTGCGAAACAGGAGCCTGACGTCGAGGGGGTGGAAAAACGAAAAAAGCCAGGGAATTGCTTGGAAAACTCTGGCTTTTTCAAGGCGGAGGACAAGGGATTCGAACAGCCACTAAAAAACCTGGGAAATTCGCAAATTCCGAAACAGGTGGCACAGAATCCGGCACAGTCGGCCAACTTTCCGAACTCTCCGAACTCCGCCGTCGCATCCTGGAAGCCATCGAAATCGCTCCACTGGAACAGCTCCTAGACGTCTGCGAAGTCCTTGGGATCCGGGCCGACGATTCCCCTGCTTGATTCTGGGGCCTCGGGAGCCATACTGAGGTCTGGGGCTGGTCTACCGCCGATTCAAGGTGCTTAAGAGCTATGTTCGGTTTTTGGGACCGCCCCTTTTCCGTTGTGTCCTTCGAAGCCCATCGGCTAGCGTCGGCCGACTTGATCCTCCACACTTGCCTCTGACCTGATCTCCGTCGAAACTAGTTGTCTTGGGGCTCGCCTGCCTCCCGGTTTAATGGTGCTAAGTCGGCCACCGGGTATTTGGGGCGAGCCCTTTCTTGTTTGGATCCTCGAGTCCGTCGGCTAGTGTCACTCGTCGGCCAACATCCTCCCCATACTTGATTTTGGCCCAGGTGTCGTCGATATTAACAGATGGGGCTTGCCTAATCTTCGGATCGTTTCCGCTAACGCGTACACCGGACACTTGGGGCAAGCCCTTTTCTATTTCTATCGAAACGCACGGCGAGAACCTAGAAGGGAAAGCAAGCATGGCGATATCACCGGAAGCAAGAGCGTTGATGGAGATTCCGATGGATCTGGACACGGAGAGCCTGGTAGCGGGAGCGATCGCAGAGCAGATAGCAAAAAGCAGGTCCCGCCAGAAAACGCACGAGTCATCACAGCCACCGGAGCACACATCGGGGCCGATGATCGATGAATCGTTCCAAGAGGCCTACAACAACATCTAAAAGAGTGTTGCGGCGTTTACTTCATCAGTGCCCCTGATCCTGGAGGCCCGGTCTTCCGAACGAGACGCAATCCACGTCTCACGGAAAGAGAAGGAGCGTTGGCCGACTTAAGTCCACCTGCGTCATATAACGCAATCTCGTCTGCCCGAGAGCCAAAACCGACCCAGTGTCTGCCGGTGATCTGCCAGTGTCTGCCGGTGATCTGCCAGGATTGTTAAAGGAGAAGGAGAAGGAGAAGGAGAAGAATACTTCGTCCGTTTCTTCGAAAGGACGGTCTGATTATCCAGCTCTGTTCAAAGAGTTCTGGAGTATCTACCCGCCGCAGCGAAGGACCAAGAAGGGCGAGGCGTTGCGTCGATGGAAGCTAGCAGCCCAGTCTGTCGATGAGCAGGTGCTGGTACAGAGGGCCCGAGACTACGCTGTCAGCGATGTTGACAGCTATATTTTGGGAATCTCTAAAAAAGGTTCTTGCCACCTGGCAAGATCAATCATAGAATCGTTCATGTCACATGACAAGTTGTCTAGTGGCAATGATGGTTTGCTGGTCTAGTTTCTGGTTGTGCGTGATGGGTAAAAAGCGAGCAAGGGTTATAGACCCAACATTTGTCGAGACGATTCAGAACGCCATTCGCGAAAGTGGAATGACGCTCGAAGCGATCGGAGAAGAAGCTAAGGTTTCTCAGGCTTCGCTTAGTCGATTCATGAGAAACGAACGAACGATCACGCTTGAGTCGGCGAACAAGATTTGCAATCTGTTTGGATTGCGATTGATGAGACCGGAGGAGTAGCCCGGATGTTTTAAAGTTGGCCCCCGCGATGTTGACGCATCCGGGAGCCGTGTCCCTCAACTCAGCAAGGAGTTTCAGGAGATGTTTACTGTAGCTAGCTTGGGCGAAGACCGCAAACCTAGCGGTGGTTCGCGTTACGAGTGTTTGAAACGCTCTCTGTTGGTTTTAGACTTGATTTTGCCTCTCCGGTCGGGTGCGACCCTCCAGGAGCTGCATCGGGACGTCTGCGAGGATGTGGGGCCTGTTTGTGCCCGAACAATCCACCGGACGCTTAAAGCCCTAGAAGAAATGGGGCTGGTCGAAAAGAACGGTTCCCGATGGGTGAAGGCCCGGAACTTCCGATCGCAACGTTTTGATTCTTTGTTTGGGGAGGGTGCGTAGCATGTGGCATCTCACAAAAAGCGACGAAACTCGAAAGTCTTTCACCGACAAAAAAGAGCTGCTCGAAGGGATAGCCAAAACCATCAAGGATGGCTTATCGTTCACTGTTCGAGAGTCCACCCTCGACACCTGGTTTGTGGGACCAGACGGAACCGCTTACCGCGCTTTCGAGAAAGATAACGAAGCGGATGCGGCGCTTACGATCAGAAACATCTACTCAGAAAAGGTCAGGAGTGGAGGATATAGCTTGCTAGTTCTTCCGCACGGTAGTGAGCTACCCAAAGGACTCAAGGACGCGGGAGAGCCGTGGTTCGATTGGCCACGATACGCAGACCCGGAGAGCTATGGAGAGTACGGTACGATGGAGGACAGTTCCGAAGAGGAGATCGTTGAATCAAACCGGACGGTTCTTCATTGCAGTCATGGCATAGCGTCTCCGAAGATTCAGGAGGTGCAATCGTGTGGGAAGTGACCATCCAATCCAAGAAGGTCGGCAAGAAGAAGTCGAAGATTGTAGAAACCCAGGAGGGAGTTCGTCGCGCCATCCTGAACGGGGTAATTAAGGAGCGGATCGTCAGTATTGACGAGGCCCTAACGGACATCATTATCTTCGACCGAATCACAGGGGATTTCCTCGTTTTCAAGGAGAAGATATCACCGCGTGAAGCGGCCTCTTACTCGATTCTTTGGGCAAAGACCGACCGGGATAGCGGCTGTATGTTTTGGCCACATGGAAAGCCATTCCCGGAGGAGTGGAAATTCGCTACGTAGATCGCTATTGTCATAGTTTCAATCCGCAGGTGGAGGAATGTACCGCCTGCGGATTAACACGCTTGCCACGACAGTCTTGACTGGTTAAACGGTCATGGGGCCGTTTGGAGCGTTTCCTTTAGCTTGGGGCTCTCAAGCCAATCGTTGATCGTTTTGGCGTCATCGCCCGAGAGAACGGAAACAGATTCCACTGATACCGGGACAGCAATTGCCCCAACCCATGAATTCGCCTCATCAGATTCTCCGAAAAAGTCCGAAGCAGTGAAAAGCAGATTGAACTTTGACAGGCTGTGGCGGCTTGCTTTGTTAATCTTCGCCCGAAAGACGACTATCGAACCAGGAGGTATAGATTCCAGGTTAGATTTACTGCTGACAGTTACGATTCGGCGGTAATCGCTGGCGTCAATGTTCATGCTGGATCTCGCAATCCAAATGTTCAAACTGCTAGAGGATTTGCTGACGTCTCGTACTTTCACATGAATTTCCAAAGGACGTTCATTCAAGTCCTTAAACAACTTAGCCCTAGCCTCGTTTAAGGCTTTTTTCCGAAGCTCGGAATTCAATTGTTTATCGGCATTCGCTTCCGCAACCACTTTGGCATAGGACCTGAACGCATTTCGAATGGGCTCCCACCCTTTTGGAAGCGGGACAAGGGACGCGGCGGGGGGCGGATCGAGTGGCTTCTTACTTTCTTCTACGGCTACTTCCGGGTCTACCTGACGCTGAATGTCGACCGCGTCACTTGATGACGGCTGCCCTGGGGTAAGATTTCTTTCGGTATCAGGTTTCACTACCTCTCGGATATCATCCTCGGGCTGTAGCGGCATATTGCGATGCTGGACTGTAGCTTCCATCGAGGAGGCCATTTGGAAGAAAACAACCATTTTCTCGTCCGACCCAAGATGTTGATTGAACGGTTCTGAGAACTTATCAATCTGGCAAGCGAGCAAAACGGTTTTGGTGTCTAGGCCTGGGTGCGAGAGGGAGTTTTCGCTGTTAAAAAGCACGAAGACTCTGTGGGCAATCTTTTCGTTTCTACGGGCATCATTCCAACTAGAAACCTCCAGTGTTCCAGTCACCGTGATTTCATCGCCAACACGAAGGTTTTTTCGAAGCGCCTCGGTAATTGGCACTCCAACTTGGCTTGTACGTCTTACTCTGGGAAACGGCCTTTTACCCTTGTCTGACGGTAGGTCTAAAATGGCGTACGTGTTTCCTTTCTCATGCTTCATATAGACAACATCAGAAACTTTGCCATGCAGTTCTATTTTTGCTCCGTCAAGAGCATTCAACCATTCACGGAAAGCAGACCTTGCTTTTTTGAGTGAATCGGTTTTGTCAGCGGATGTCTCTCCAATTGCTGACATATCTTGGCATTTCGAAAACATTCGCTCTAAGTCGGCACTGAAATCTGTAAACGACATTAGAGGGCTAGGCTGATTCTCCTGCATTTCCCCCGGTTTAGACGAACTCAGCTTTCTCCCGCCCTCTAATTCTTCCGAAACAGCTTTCAGTTGCGCAGACGTCCTTAAAAGCTTTTCGGATAACAACTCGCCATCTCGCTTTGCTTTGGCCAAGTCCGATTCCATCGACGCAATCTTCGAATCCTTGTCCTTGATTACATCCTTTAATTTGATAAGCGATTCGGCGTCCTCATCCATGAACTGTGAAGCCAAACCCAGTCGCAGCTTTTGGAACTTCTGCGGATCAAACACGCTAAGAGCACCCAATGCGGCAATGCCGAGTAGAGCGACGAGAGGAGCAGCAACCACAAAGAAAAACAGGATTGAACGCCCTCTGTTTGTTTCAATCTTGCCAGCGACGGGAGGGGGGGAGGGGCATGTTTTCGTCTTTGGATTTTCTTGATTCATTCGTGTTCGCTTTCAAGCATTTCCCCCGCCCTTTGACGAGAACCTCCCGCCTTTCGGGCTACAACTTTAGAATTTTCCAAGAAATCCTTTAGGCCTTGAAAAACGCAGGGACTACTGCCCTAGAACAAGTCTAACACGTGCCATTTGGGGGCGAAAACAGGGTTTTTGGGCATTCCGTAATATTGGCTGATTTTTCCGGTTTCTGCATGATGAGCGCAGACGAGTCGATTTGCTGTGGTTTGGCGCCTTTTGAACAACGAAGGAGATGAACGTGACAACGTCTGAACAATACAACCTGACGAACCGAGAAAGACTGGTCTCTTCGAAGACGGTTCGTGAGGTGCTGGGATGTTCTCGATCAACATTGGAGAGAATGGTCCAGGAAGGGACTTTTCCAGCGCCAGTAATGGTCCGCTCCACCCCCAAATGGAGGAATTCGGACCTCGAGGGGTTTTTGGCCAAGGAAACGAAATAGCTTCCACGCCCCGCTTAACAAAGGTTGAAATCAATGCACAAAAACCCAACCATTAATCGCCTGACGGAGCGCAGACGCGAGAGAGTTGCCACCGTCGGCCGACTTTGGCTCCAAGGAAAGTCGTATCGCGTCATCGCCGAAATCGTCGGCGTTTCGCGCGCTCAAGTGGATCGCGACATTCGCCACGCGAAGGCGATTTGGGCTCAGTCACACGCCGAAGCACTCGAGAAACTACTATCCGTCGAGCTCGCTCATCTCGATCTCATCGAGACGGAAGCATGGCGTGGGTGGTCGAACTCGCAAGCTGTCTTCAAGGAGGTGATCGTTGAAACAGCCGACGACGACGACTTCGAGGGCGGCTCTAAAAAGAGGAGGCGTACTCGCAAGAGTCGGCAGAATGGAGATGCAAACTTCCTGCGGATCGCATTGGACTGCGTCGAGAAGCGTTCGAAGATCTTGATGGCGATCAAGGAAGAGAGCGGGGAAAGCGACGACATCGTCGTTCAGGCGGTTGAAGTCATCGTTGAAAATCGCGAACAAGCCCAACAGATGCTCACCTTCGAGGACTTCCGAAAGATCGTGAAGGGAGGTGGAGATGAGTGACATGGTTATGACGCACCTTTACTTGCTCTACAGGTCAGGGGCACTCGCCACACAATCTGCGGAAGAAGCAGAGCTCTTGCAGATCGCGAATACGTTTGGCGACGACTTGAGTGAGGACGAGTTCCTATGGATCGCCTCGGAGAGTGGGTTCGTCTCAGGGATTAAGAAGGATCAAGATTTCTCCGACTGGAGATACGTCACGGCATAGTAGCAATGTTGCCACTGAAAGCAGCGGCATGCAAACATTCTAGGTAAATTTTTGGGAAAGCGTCGAATGAGTGGAACATGTCTTTTTTACAACGGAATAGTCCTGCAGGACTGCGAACTGGTAGAGTACGCGAACGTGGTCGAAACGGACGACTCTGGAACGGATCTTTTGTTCTCGAGAATTCGGATCACAGTGAAATCCATGATCGTTTCTATGGAGCATCCATCCACCGTAGGAGGAGCGTATAGCTATACGAGGCATCCGTCCGCAGCGCTAGTTCCATCAACTCCCTCCGAGGCTGCAAACTCTGACTATGAAGCTGTCGACCAGTTGCGTATTGCAGAGGCAAGGCTCCAGGAGCCTCGAAAAGACTTCTGGCTCGCGGTTCACGGAACCCCAACTCCTTCAGTAGTCTCTAACAACCCAACAACCAGTGAGTTGCCATTCTCGGGTTTTCGAATCGTTCTGGCAGCAACTGGAGAGTACGATCATAAGCCGGTGACGGCATCGCCTTACCCTGAATTCATAAGGGCTTTTCCAGACGGTCAGGTCACAAACGCGAAACGAAACGACCATATCGATTGCAATAACGGTCCGTTGCCCGTTGCGGTGAACGTGTCGATTGTAGGAGGTCGGCTTCTTCGGGTTCAATTCACTATCGAGGTCTGCGTGAACATCTGCCGTGGAGACACTCCTCCCGATGTTCCGCCTGTCCGTGACTCGCGAAAGGTTAAAGGGGTGCTCTCGAACCGATGGTCGGTATCTGAAGACCTCGATGCGAACTTCTGCACCACTCACAATATCGATGGCGTTCTCGTCGTTAGCGATCATCGCTATAAGGCCCAGGCTATGCGGACCATGGTTCACCCGGGGCTATTCCCTTACGCGAAACTGGAGAGCCGACGATTTACAGTAGATCCAACCGGAAAAAAACTGGCTTATAACTTTGTAATTCGGGAGGTTGGAAACGCTCCTCCCAAGGGGCTTGTTGACTGGAGTGCGACCTATTCCGAATCGTCCGCAATGGGAACTGCAAATCAGTTTGGCGTGATGAACATAAGCGTCCGTGGGTCAATTAAACGTCCAGCAAACCAAACGCAGCAGCAACAGAAGACGATGCTCCTGCGATTGATCTACGTTATCATCCAATCGCGATTAACAGGCATCAATCGTAAATGGAAGCAGCTACCAGGAAACAACCCTGCATCGTGCATCGTCGATAATTGCGTCATCACAGAGGATCTGAAATCTCCTTCACTGGAGGCGAGAGTCCACGTCCGTCACACAGGCAGCGACATGGACTCTTTCGGGATGAGGCTCGAGAACATGGGGAAACCAATTACGTTAGAAAACTACGACCCGAGATGGTGGCCGATACCAGGCTACTTTCAGTACGATGTCACCTCAGAGAACGACGAAAAAGCTACGGAGAGATGGGGTGGAAGCTACTTCGAACAGTACAACCAATCTCCCTGCGACATGTGGCATTCGCTTCCACGCGGGGCCAAAACGGACGAGATTGCTTTGGCCACTGCGGAGGAATCCTCAGGGTATGACCACCATCCTCCAAGCGAGACCAAGAAACCAAAACACGATTTTTTTGCCACCTTCGAGGCGTACGCCGCTCCGGTTATGGATGGAGAGACGCCTGTCTCCATTTACGAACGACCTGTAGCGGCTTCTGACCGCTTTGGGCTGGATATGAGCGATGAAAACAAGAATTTCGCATACCTGTCTTGGGATTCGTACGTCAGGCTGGAAACAACCTCCGGAATGGTTCAGCTACCGTTCAGCCAACCTTACGTTCCGAGCCTTCCGGGGACTGACCCTCCTGATCCAGAGGAACCTGATCCAGAGGAACCTGAGTCAGAAGATCCTGCTCCTCCCCCTCCTCCTTACGATTCGGGTCGGACGGCTGTCACAGTGAGCCTGCACTCACCCATAGCGCAGAGGGTCATCTCGATTAAAGCGGTGAGGAGCGGGGCATGGCCCAAGGCCCCTGCTCCAGTCATGTTGCTGGAGAGAGACACTGGGTATACGGAAACGTTGCTTTCCCACAAGTCGGCGTTGGACACTCCGAAGCTAGGCGGGGATAACGCGACAATGGTTTACGCGATACAGTCAGAGTTCGTTTACGCCTTATCTCGACCTCCAATCTACAGCGCGATGTCGGGAGGGTATGTCTCGGACAAAATACACGTTGGGTCGAGCCCGATCGACAAAACAACGGAGATAGAGAACAGGGTTAGTGTCATGGATTTTATTGATGCTGAGGGGATATTCGCCTAGGGAGGCAATGTCTCCAACTGCCGACTTGACGTGACAACCAAACGCTCTAATTCATTTCTTCGATTGATTGACCTCTAAAACTCGGTCGCCAGGGGAGTAGCTACCCCGCGTCAGCCCCATCGATCCCTTACCTGTTTTGGATCGTTGAGGCTGACAGCGGCCTAAAGCAAAACAGGTATCTGAAATGCAATCTCCGGAACGATCGGACCTGGGGGCCGATGGGAACAGTCGGCAACAAACAGAGTATTTTTTTGCCCCTCGTTACTGCACCGCTTGTAAGCAGCCTCTCGATAGCTACGAATACTTCCGATCCGAATGTCACGATTGCCGATCTCCACTAGGCAAGATGGCGGATTTGTTTGTCGCGATCCATGCAGACGGAGATACGACTGACCGCATCAGGGAATGGAAGGAAATTAGAGGCCATCTGACAGGTGCGTTCGGCGAATGCCCCTTGGGCGACGGAATATGGGATCAAAAACTATGGAAACTCATGGCCGACCATTTGGAAATTAAAGGCTGGGATGGCGAGCGATTGCTTCGGACTAGCTACAACGAGTTCATCGAATTGTTAAAGTCGAAAACACTGTTGCTTCGAAAGATTCCTCTGCATGATAAAGCCGGACCGATTGGTTTGGTTACCCTCTCGGAGCTGACTAAGCTTTGCACTGCCTCACTTCAACAGAACAAGCGGCAAGGCACTCTGTATCGCGACGATTCCGGGAGATTCATCTATCACGTATGGGATTGTGATGACGATTCAGTCATACGAGCGTGCCAATTGTTGCGACCTGCAGTCGCTTATGAGATCGCATTGAAGGCGGATCGTTTCTTTGGAGATAAGGATGAGCTGATTGCGGAGTTGGTAGAACAAACACTTAGAACTGGTCGACAGGCCAATAGTGAAGGAAGACCAACTGAACTTATCGGGTTGTTGAGAGACGGCGTAACCCCCACCGCGGTCACTACAAGCAACGATTCGATCGATCCACTAAATGCCTCCGAATCCCGTGCGCCGATCAATCCCGGGGGGCAAGCAAAAGAAGAAAAGGGGGCGCCCAGGAGAAGAGTTGCCTTAGAGTTGATCCGTTATCACTGTAGCGAAGAGATATTTCGCTACGACGGTGAGCTCTCGATACTAGAGGCTAAATACTGTAAAGCATCGGATCTAATGAAAGCAGCAAGTTCCAAAAGAGATGCAGTTTACGATGCGTTAACAGCATTCTTCGGAAGCACTGAATGTTACAAAGGAGCGTGTCGACAAGCTTGCGGAGGGAATCAGGAGGCCTTACGTAAGGGGTTGGGATTGGCCATGAGAGCCCTAGATGGATAAGGCCGGACGTTTAGGAATGCTGACCGCCTCATAGCTAAGTCTTTTCTTCTGTTCCGTCGCACATCGTCGCTTATCGTCGCTTATCCAATAAGCGACAACCCCGAAAAAATAGTTCTATGCTTATTCGGTGCATTCTCCGTGCTTCTCAAAAGTCGGCATCGTTTTTTTGGGGCTCCATAAGCGAAAGATGAGCGACAGTCTGTGTAGGGTATACAGCCCGTTTGGTTGTGGCTGAGCCAACCCCTACAGGTGTGAAATGAAGAACCAGACCAGTCTAGATCCTTTGTTGGTGTCCAGTGTCGATGCAGCGAGGATGCTGGGTGTTTGTCTCCGAACCCTACTGACCCTGACGAACTCGGGGGAGATCCCGTTTATTCGGGTTCGACGATGCAATCGCTACTATGTGGACGACCTTCGCGCCTTCATCGAGAGGAACAAGGTCACCAAGTGAACACGAAAAAGCCCCGAACGAGCGGTGGAGCTCGCCGGGGCGGTTGTTCGATGCGAGCAAGCAATCGACACCTTCATGGTATCGATTTACCCGAGTCCGGTCTACGGCTCTGGGATCCCATCGCCAACCGCCCTATTTCGCTTTGCGACGCCATCGACACGGAACGCAGGCGACTCGCTGCCCTGGAATCGATTCGGCGCGCAGACGTTCAAGGGGAGGGACACCCTGAAGCTCGCGAGGCTTCAGAGGCGTGCAAACTGCCGATGAAATCGCACGATCCGTGGAGCGAGTTGTCACCCCCTCCTGCGGATATCAAGTTTGAGGTGCCTCATGATGGACCGTAAGAGGCGAGGCGAACAGCTAGCAGCACTCCGACGCTTTCGGATCGAGGGCACTCCCGAGGCGTCAGCACATGCTTTGAAAATGGTCTTATGGGCAGTGGACAGCTATGCCAATCCTAGTTGTTGGGCGTCATCGAAAACTATTGCCGACTGCTTGCTTCTCGATGAGCGAACAGTCCGGCGAGCGCTAAGGACTCTACAGGAACGAGGCTACTTGGAGATCACCGAGCGTCCTGGCAGGAGCAATCTTATCTCCCTGAGATGGGATCAGATACTCAAGACCCCGGGCATACTGCCCACCCTACCCCGGACAATGACGACAGAACCCCGGGCACTCTGCCCACCCACCCCGGGCATACTGTCCAAGACCCCGGGCATACTGCCCACCGAAATAGAAAGAACTGGTAATGAAATAGAAAAAGATAAGAAGGGAACTCTATCGAGTTCGGAAAGAAATCCAAACCCAGGATCGACCAAAGATGACCTAGCAGCCCGAAAGCAGCAACTAGGCCGAACACCACAAGCCAAACAGAGCAAGGGAGCCTGAAAAAATGCAAAACGAAAAAACACCAGAATCCGAGAACTTCGCTCTCAGAGCAGCCTGCGAATCCAACATCATTGGCGCCGCGGCTGTTGATGAGAAAACATTCCGGGAGGATTGCTTGCCCTATTTGTTTCCTGCATGCTTCAGGAACGAGGTGCACAGACGCGCCTACGTGACGGCGGCGACTATGATCGGGGCCGGAATGTCGATCGACCAGAGAGTTCTAGGGTGCGAACTCAGAAAAGTCCTAGAGGACAAACGTGAGACGGCTGTTTACCTTGATTCGGTTTCGAATGATGGCTACCAGGGACCCGGCACAGTCCCCTATTACGTTCACGAGCTATTACGGCTACATGCAGTGGACACACACTGGGACGCCGCAGAAAGGTTACAGGCGGATTTGGTCGATGGGATACCTGTAGAAACTGCGATGGCGAAGTTCCGGCTTGCAACCGAGAACAGCATCACCTCGCCGACTAGGTTTACATCCCTTGCCGAAGCAGCCTCCGAGTCGATTCGAATCCATCGCGAAACCCTGACGTCTGGGGCACGCCCTTCCTTCGAAACGCCCTACGAAGAACTGAACGACGCTACGGGGGGCGTTTATCCCGGGCAGTTGTTTCTCATCTCGGGTGTGTCCTTCGTCGGCAAGACGCATTTTGCCCTACGGCTTGCCTCGCACTTCGCCGACCATCAAATCCCCACCCTGTTCAACTGCATGGAAATGAAGGACTGGGAGCTCGCCGAACGGGAGCTTGTCCGAAGGACCAGATACGACGCCTCGCTGTTTGCGAACTCCCTGTTTGTGGATGACGAACTGGACGACCTTGAGCGGATCACTAAGGAGCAACTCACCTCCGTTCCGCTCTACTTCGACTGCTCACCGGGGGAAACAGCCTCCACAATCGCCGGAAAGGCTCGCTACGCGGTCGCGAAGCACGGAGTCAAGGTTTTGTTCGTCGATCACCTGCAGCGTCTTACGCGCGACCCCAGGCAGGAATTACGGCATCATCTCAAAGAGTCCTGTAAGCAGTTGAAAGACCTAGCTCTGGAACTGGACATCGCAGTGGTCCTCCTGACGCAACTCAAGATCGAGGGTGACAACCGCGAACCAACCGCAGCGAGCTACTCCGAGGCGAAGCAAATCTTCGAGGAAGCCGACAACGCGATCCTCCTACACAAGCCAGCCGACGAGAAGAAGTCATTGAAGGTCATCGTTGCTAAGGCTCGGAAGCGGTCGGCTACCGAGTTTAACTTGCGATTCGATGGAAAACAGTATGTGGACGAGGTTCCAAGCTTCTCTAGTGACTTCACGGATCACTAATCACACGCACAGAAACCGACAGGAACGCCAAGATGCAAGTTACCCTCGTTTTAGAAACTGGCCCAGATCGGCCAGGTGGACCGAATCGTTTTCAGAGACTGCGGAAGCTCCTGAAGGCACTCCTGCGTTGCTACGGATTCCGGTGTGTCAGGATCGAAGCCAAAACGCCCAGCGAAGAAAACTGAGCCCTAAAGGGACTGGATGAAACTCGCGCGTGGGTTGCATTCTAGCAGAACTGCAAGCCTAAAAACAATCATTTACGTTTACAACGAAAGGTCATCACTGTGAACATGGATTTACCGAGACCGGACCTCCCCGACGACTTTATGACTCTGGATCTAGAAGAACTGCAAATCGCTATCAGCCGACTGTGGTTCCCGCAGCGACGCTCCGTCCAGTCGGCATTTCAAAAGGTTGTCGAAGAAACACGACGAAGAGCTGAGGAGGTGCTTCACATTGCGAAAAAATGGGATGAATTCAGTTCTGACGTTAAGTACGTTATGTTCGATCTTGAGGCTACTAAGCGGGAACGAGATGCGCTCAAGAAGCGATTGGAACGGCTAGAGCTGGAACTGGAACGCTTGAGAAGACGCCCCAGCGATTCCTGAGGCGTCGGCAATTACAATCTTCGGGGGAAGTTCCCCTCTTCTCTTACTTGAACTGGAACGATTGAGGCTCAACATGGCGAGCATAGGAAACGACAAAAACGGACACCGTCGCATTCTGTTTGTCGCACAGGATGGCAAACGGAAGACGGTGCGACTTGGGAAGTGCTCGAAACGCGACGCAGAGTCCGTAAAGCTCCGCGTGGAGGCGTTGCTGTCGGCGTCCATCACTGGAAGCCTCGACCGAGATACTTCGATCTGGCTGGCATCGATCACCGAGAGCAATCGCGCCCTACGTTCCAAGCTGGAAGCTGTCGGGTTGGTGGAGCCGCTTGTCCCTACTCCCGTCTCGGTGGCTCCCACTCTCGAGGAGCATCTGGCCGACTTTGTCAAGCGACACTCTCCCAGCGTCAAACCTGGAACGATCGCCGTTTGGCGTCAGGTGATTGCCAACTTGAACGAATTGATGCCCCAGGGGATACGCTTGGACGAGATCACGGTCGGCCATGCAAAAGCGTTTCATGAGGCGTTAAAACGGAAGGGGATGGAGCCGACAACCATTCACAAGCGAGTCGGCTTTGCAAGGCAGTTTCTAAACGACGCGATCGACTGGGAGGTGATCGACAAGAATCCCTTCGCCAAGATCAAGACCTCCACCCCGTCGACCAAGAGTAACGTGGAAGTGCCGACGGAAACCATCGAGCAGTTAATGCCGACTCTAGACCCAACGTGGAGAATCATCGTTGCTCTTTGCAGGTTCGGAGGACTGCGGTGCCCGTCCGAAGTTCTTTCGCTGCGGTGGTCGGACGTTGACTGGGAACGCTCGAGACTGAGCATCCCGGAACCGAAGGTGGAGCATCACGTCGGCCGTGGGGTTCGTTCCTGCCCCATTTTCAGCGAGCTACGTCCCTTCCTGGAAGAAGCTTGGGACCATGCCTCCGAAGGCGCGGAGTTCGTCGTAGACAAGCCAGCCTACCGGGAAGCGGCGAACACCGGGGACGGCTGGAAGAACGCCAACCTTCGAACCCAATTCCTCAAGAAGCTCAGGAAAGCGGGGATAGCTCCTTGGAACCGTCTCTTCCATTCGATGCGAGCGAGCAGGCAGACCGAGCTGGAACGAAAGTTCCCACTGCACGTTGTTTGTGCCTGGCTTGGGAACACCGAAACGGTCGCCAAGAAAAATTACCTTCTGGTCAAAGAGTCAGACTTCGAACTTGCCGCTGCCGACTCTGAACAGCGCGGCACAGAATGCGGCACACCAACCCCCAAAAGCGGCACAGAATGCGGCACAGCACAGAGCCGCACCGAAATGCACCGAGAGGAAGCGACACCAAGTAAATCCCAGGTAAAAACGAAAAAAGCCAGCGTTTTAGCTGGCTTGAGAGGCGGAGGACAAGGGATTCGAACCCTCAACCGGTTTCCCGGCGCCTGATTTCGAATCAGGTTCCTAACCATTCGGCTATCCTCCAACGTGGGCTGGCGTATTTTAGTCGATTGCTGGCCGAATTTGCAATCCCTACTCCTTCCTGGGGCAAGTTCAGTTAGTCGGCGTACTTGCGCGCTTGGACTTCAAATCGGTTGTCATAATAGGGATGATTGCCACGAAACCATTGCCAGCCCGACTCAAAGAAATAGGCCGGAACAAAGAAGGGACCGAACCATTCGTACTGGCGGACATGAATGTACTCGTGCTCGAAGGTCTCTAAGACTGCCTTCTCATCGCAAGCAAGAATGGTGTGCCCTAATGTCATCGCCAACGCGCCACCCTGAATAGGACATCGCTGCAAGAATTTGGCCACTCCAGGGCCAAAGATGCAGAGGGTTCCTCGACGGCGTAGGGTTTGCCGTGTCTTGCCACCTGCGATCGTTCCTACGACCCAACCAAAAACCGTCCATGGGGAAGCCCAGGTGTAGGCAGCAATTTTGAGGAGGATGGAGAACGTGCGTGAAATGGGATCGTGCGTTGGAGAGGAACCCATATCGGTCTAATGGGTATGCCCACGCGAACGTTTTCGGGCTGCAAACTTCAACGAGCGGACTTTGACCGTTCGAAACGCTCGGAGGAGTTCGTTGGCATCGCGATAGCGTCGGGAGGGACGCATTTCCAAAGAACGTCGGATGACAGCGATCAGATCAGGGTGCGCCTTCCTCCGAAGAGTTGCATAACCGGTCGGAGGCCAATCAAAAGGCCACTCGGGGAGATGCCCCGACAAAATGCGGTACATGATCAGCCCAAGCGCAAAGACATCGGATTTGGCACTCGGTCGCCCCATCGCTTGCTCGGGGGCCATGTATCCCACCGTTCCCGACCCCGAAGCGATCATCGTTTTAACGATCGTTCGCTGCGCGACTTTGGCGATGCCGAAGTCCATCAACTGAAGTCTTCCATCGGGAAGAAGAATCATGTTGTCCGGCTTGATATCGCAATGGATGATCTTGTTGCGATGCGCGTAGGCCACTGCATCAATCATCTGATCGATCAAGGCAATAGCGGTCTCGAAAGCAACACGATTCCTCAAGCGGTCGCTAAGAGTCTTCTCGCCCAATTTGCTCGCGATGACAAATCGGCCATCAATGAAGCTCGCATCCTTGAGTGGCAAGATGTTCGGGTGATCGAGTTTAGCAACGAGCCGTGCTTCTCGTTGAAACGTATCGAGCATGCTCGCTGTTACGTTGAACTGGTGAGGCATTTTAAGAGCGACTCGCACCCCTTCGATGGTGTCGAGCGCTTGATAGACGTGGGCAAAGCCACCTTGTGCAAGTCGTCGTTCGATTCGGTACTTGCCTAATCGTTGACGAGCACGAAGCAAGGAGGGTTCGCTTTGCGTTGTTGGCATCGCGCTGAAACTCAGTGCAATCATTTCCGTGGTGGCCGATCAACGAGGTAAATCATCGCGAACAACGCGACAGGCTCGTTGTAAAGAAGGAGAATAGCTTTCACCATTCTAGCTCTAAGACAAGCCGAGCGCATTCGAACTTTTCGGAAAATTAGCGACCTTGTCCTGCTCGATGCAGAAAGAGATCGCCTCCCTGGTTATCGGTTCGTGCGCACGGAATGTTTGGCTGCAAGGGTGGGTTTCCTAGAGAAAGGAAAATAAATGCGTGCGGGGGAAGGGGGGCTAGTAGCAAATTGGTAATTTGCAACCGAAGCAGGGTGGCACGTCCCTGAGGAACGAAGGGTGTGATGTAGAAAGGCTTATTTCCAATGTTTTTGTACTTCTACCACGCCCATCGCTTCGCTCTGAGCGTGCCACCCTTGACTCCACAACAAACCGTGGCCCGGGCGAGACGCCCGGGCCACGAACAAGTCAACTGTCAAACCGCACAGTCAAATCACACGGTCAAAATCACACGGTGATGGACAACGCGGCTTTTTTTGAACCAGATTGAGGAGGGTTAGTTTCGGTCCCCTCGGTTGCCGCCACGGCCACCGCGATCACCGCCACGTTCACCACCTCGTCCGCCAGGGCCACCCTGTCCAGGGCCACCTTGACCACGACCACCCCCAAATCGGATATCAACCTTCTCTCCCTTGAGAGCTTCGAACTTATCTTTTTGCTCTTGGGAGAGTAGGGCCAAGGCTTTGGTTTCCGCTTCTTCTCGAGCAGCGGTCATCTTATCACGGATTTCTGGGTTGAACCCACCCCCACCCCCACCCGACATCAATTCGCGGTTTTTGGCCCCAACTTCTTCCTGAATCTCTTTGACTTTAGCGACTTGATCGTCCGAAAGCCCGATTTCCTTTGCGACTAGCTTGTGAGCAAGCCCTTGCAGGGTGTTCTGCTGTGCGAAAATACCGAGGAGCCGATTGAACTGGACAGGATCAAGGATCTCCGCGAGCTTTTTTTCCGCTTCTTCCCTTATTTCTTCCATCTTCTTTCGATCTTCGTCCGAAGGTGGTTGGAACCCACCTCGATTTCCACCTTCTCTAGGGGCCGGGCGAAGCTTCGCCAGCTCGGCTTGGGTTGCTTCCCGTGCCTCGCGAAGTTCCGTTTTCTGGGCGTCTTCCAGTTTGACCGCCGCTTCCACCTCTTGGATTTGAAGGAGCCCGGCTAGACCGCTACCGAACATTCCGCCACGCATCCCACCGCCAAAGCCGCCACCCCCTTGGCCGCGACCGCCACCTGGGCCCTGTGCGTATATGGCTGTACACGATGCGGAAACCAACACCCCAGCCAAGAATAATCTACTTACAACCTTGTTCATTCGCATTTTTGCTGCCTCACGAGAGGAAAAGATATAGAGTCAAACTCAATATACTCGACTGAGCCGATCGAGTGTTTTAACCCCGCTCAGGGAAGTTCGTTTCGTGAGTAAAGAAATTTTTTTGAGTTTGTGGGGAAATTTAGGTCGTAGCTCCCCCGCATAGCGACGAGGGGGTGGGCTGGCGCATCGATGTATTAAGGGGTAGGACGCAAAGCGTCCCCCTTTGCACCGATGCGTGCCACCCGGGCCACGAAGCATCAATCTGGCATATTTTCGCCGACCGATCGTCGGGGATGGGCTACGATATAGGGGGTTACCACACGAAGTTGGTTTGCCCATCAAACTCCTCGCAACATCTCCCAAGAAGCGCTCCCTCAAAGCGCTACCTTTTTTATGCTCCGATCGCTCTCTTTTCCAACCCGCCCATTTCCTCTCCTCCTGGTTGCTCTCGGCTTTTCCGCTGGTTGCGAACCCGACAACAACGCCCCACCGAAAACCCCTCCGACCCAAAAGGAAATCGTCGAAGCTATTCGGGGGGATTCCTCATCGCCCCCTCCTAAGACTCCCTCCAACCAAACTACAGCGGTCACCCCGAACGAAGCGAACCGAAAAAGGTTTATCGAGTCGATCTCCAGCACGGAGTCGAACCCCGAGTCGGATCGATTGACGGTCGCTTCACAAGAGGTGAAACCGGCTTCCAAGCCGATCTTGAGCGAGACCGCAGCCAAAGATTCCGTCGTCGCAAAACCTCCTCGCGAGGATGATCCCTCGCCCCCCTGGATCAACAAGTCTCAACTCCCTTCCGACGCATGGGAGATGACTTATCTGTCGGAACGCCCCGTTGGGTATTCCCACCGGCACGTTCGTATGAACCCGGGAATCGAAGGGGATGTCGTTCAGATCGAGCTAACCAGCGAAACACGGGTCTCTCTGGAAGGGGAGGTGTCGATGCAACGTCTCAACCTGACAACCTACGAAAAACCGAATGGAGAACTGCTCCGAATCGAGGGAAGTCTGGAGCACGGAGATACCAGAAACAGCTTTCGAGGTACGGTCAAAGAGAACACCTTGAAACTGGAGACCAGGGCGAACGATCGCGTCTCGGAGACTTCGCTCCCTTGGTTCGATGAATACCGAGGTCCATTTGCCATCGAGCAATCGTTGCTTCGCCGCCCTCTCGAAGAAAACGAAGTACGCATACTACGACATCTGGACCCGATGCTGGGACAACTCGTCGAAACGAGACTTGAATCCCAAAAAACGGAACGGACGCCTACTCTTCTCAACGGGACCGTCGAGCTTCGACGAGTCTCCGTGGTCCAACGGGAAAAAGAAAAAGCGATCGAATCGATCCTCTGGACGGATGCGAAGGGGGTCACGCTGAAAACGACTTTTCCCGGGCTGAATATGCGTGCTTTTCGCGTGGAAGAAAAAGCGACCGTCGATTTCACTCGTATTTCCACACTCGTAACAGCTCCCAAAGTCAACATCTCCGAAAAGCTGTTGGGAGATGCGGCAAGCGATCTTGAAGATCGTATGCGTGTTGCCTATTCGCAAACTTTCAAAGTCAACAATACCGACCAAGATCCGTTTATTTCGGTGTCGCGGAAATCAACGCAGGCCCTTAAGTCTATCGATGCGAGGACTGCGGAGGTCATTGTCTATCGATCGGTCGATCCGAAAGAAACGATCCGCGGGATCGATCGGGAGCAGACTCCACCTCGAGAAGCCCTCGCAGAAACGGAATGGGTGGATGCCTCGAACCCCAACTGGAATTCCTTTGTCGAGTCTCTTATGCAGGGACGGGATGCGAAGGAAATGAAAGCTCAGGATCAAGCGGCTCTCCTCCGCGATGCGCTCCGAGACGAATGGACTACCCTCCCGTTCGATCGTCAGATCCGAAAGGTCGAATCGTTCCTCCGCTCAAAACGTTCGAACGGTGTCGAGCGCGCTCTCCTGCTGGCGAGCGTCTATCGAACGATGAAGATTCCATCTCGTTTGGCCCTCGGATATCGATTGGAACTCAAAAAGGATGAAGCCCTCTGGAGCCCCGATGCATGGGTGGAGTACTTCGACGGTTCGGTCTGGCGGAGTATCGATCCAGCCGCCACCGATTTGGATATGTCCCCCAATCGATTGAAGATTTCCGAATCCTACTTTGAAGACACCCGGCTGCTGGAAGAGATGGCGAAGGTCTTGCA
>CAYMXM010000003.1:0-48350 GCA_964394065.1 uncultured Pirellula sp.
TATCCTGCGCGCCGAGATCAAGGGAAATTCTGCGCCGTCAGCGTGTACGCTTACGTCACAAACGGATTCTTCCTGGATCGTCATCCCGACCTGCCCCGCGTTCTGATCAACAATCGCTTCCGTATGGACGTCTCCCAACATGGACGTGCGCCGGAGTATATGAAGCGATTTCAACTTGTTCGCAAGCAGCTTCGCCAATGGCAGACCGAGTATCCAGATCTTCAAATCAACGTCCGCAAATCGCATCGCGGCTGGCGTCAGCAATACCGCATGATCGATGGCAAGCCCATGCCCTTCGACAGCGATCCACGAGCCGCCTGGAACATTTGCCTTCAGCGCACATGCACCCAGCTCTACAAGCAATGCCTGTGGAAATGCCCCGCGCTGGCCTATCACGCAATCATGTCTGGCAAGCTAAAGCTCGACACAGAGCCTGCCTGGCAGCTCTTCCGCGACTATCAAGCCTGCCCGCCCTCCGCATCGGATGATCAGGTCCGCGAGTTCCTCGCCGTCGAAGAAGTCCGACAGTGCGGCCTATGCCCGGCGAAGGCCCATGCATTTCGGCACAAGGATCCAATTAAGCAATAAGATAGTTCCAGGTTGCTAGGCTAGGTACAACTCAACTAAATGTTTTACCTTTCAGAAAACTCTATAAATGGAAAAACTCGATTTAGCTTTTCTACCAAGGCTCTCGAGTTTAAGACACTGTACCGCCAACCTGTCGAGGCTTCTCCAGCAAGCTTAAGGCAACGGAAAACAGGAGCAGGTAGAGGACAAGTAATCTGAAACTCGGAGCTCTCGTGATCAACAAACACCCTTTCTCGTCTTCCTAGGCGTGCAGCAAGAGCAAGCAAAAGCCAATTTCGAAGCTCAAAACTATCAGCAGTGCTGTTGTTGTGATTAACGAAATGCGACTTACAGCCATCACCGGATATCTTCAATAAAAGTGGATGCCATTGATTTTCACTAAATCCCTTCTGGGCACCTATGTAAAGGCCATCTGGGAGCTCTGACGGACTTGTCCATCGATTTCGACCGCTATCCCATGGCTGACCAAAGAATTCTCCTGGCTGGTTTCTAACTACGAGAATGGATGTGCTGTCTTTTGAAAATGGAGCTCCATCAGATTCGAGATTGTCAATGTATACACTCAGCAGTTCTTCGAGTGACTCAATCTGCTCGCCAGCTTTGCAAAACCGTAACCATCCAGGCCTGCCCAACCAATCATCGAATGATTGCTCGTACACTCCAGCGTTCTCCAAATCGAGGATAATATCCGCTTTCGGGCGAAATCGTCGCAGGAACTGCATCGGATGGTAGGAATGAAATCGATGCTTCTCAGTTGCTGTAGTCCCTAGAAGAACTGCAACATTATCGCTTAAGCGTATCCAGCGAGAAGTTAATGCTGCGTATCCTCGCTGATTCTCAACCTTGAGATCGGCTATCTCACCCAACTCAACCATGTCATCGGCGACATCTCGAATGATCGCTCCGGTGTCTTCGTCGAATCCAGCCGCCAAGAAGAAGGGCTCGAGTGTCATACGTAGCTCCCGCCGTGTAACGAGCCCCCGTCTGCGAACCTCTCTTCGTATCAATCTTGCAGTGCCCCATCTAGTTGGCTTCGAAGTCTCTAAAGGCAGGTCGAGGTTCTCAGAAAAACCTAGCTTCCGCGAAATTGACTCTGCATTGTGCAATTGGATGTGACTCATATTACGACCTTACCAATTTCTAATTCTGCTGATGCAACAGCATTTTTGATTTCATTCAGCATCTCCTTGCCAACGACCAAGAAGTGAATGTGCGAGCGGGCTCTTGTGCACGCGACGTATAGATCTGCACGTGTGAATACACTTGAAAATCCAATCAAGTCGTACATTATGACAACGTCCGCTTCGAGCCCTTTAAAGCTCTTCGCCGTTGTAACCAGAATTCCCCTACCGTCGTGCCATCTGCTGAAGATGTTTGTCAGGGGAACTCCGCCGATCTCAGAGACATCGGCTAGACTGCCCTTCTCGTAACTACTCGGACCAATCAGAACGATGCTGTTTGGCTTTAAATCATGATTTCTCAGCAGATCTTCAACAAGCTTTAGCAGAATTCCCTTCATCGCTGATAGCGACGGAACATTGTTTATTGCAGGTCGATCTCCAAGAGGGGACCGACGAAAATAGGCAGCTTCCGTCTGCCCAATCGTTGTACTCGTACGACATATCCAGCGACTGTTTCTGCAATTACGTCTTAGCGTGTACCTTGTCTGAAACTCAACTGGCGGGCAAGAGGGCGCCCAATCCCAAAGCCGCTGTACTGGGTCAGCAAAGGCATGGAAAATTCCTTTGTCCGATCCCTTCAGAAGGGTGCATTGCAATACCTCCCACCATCTTTCGTGAAAGTCTTGCGCCTCGTCCATAATGATTGCGTCCGACTGAAACTCGCGGCCTTGATCAAGACTTATGAATGCGGCCTGCTCGATCAAATCAGGGACCTGATCAATGAAGAATGCTTCTTGCGTTTCCTGGTCATCTGGAACAGGCCATTTCACCCCTGCGTCTTCAATAACTTCTCTCGCGAATTGATGGAAATGGGTAATCTTCAATTTTTCGATCGCATCGCTGTTCGATGCTGACAGGTCTCTACTTGCTCTCAAGAATTCTGCCAGATGGCGGTTATAGCAAACAAACAGCGTTCGCTTGCCACTATTTGCTAACGCCACTGCTCTGTCAAATGCGAGCTGAGTCTTACCAGATCCTGCGACGCCGGTTACGTAGACGCGATCATTCTCTTCATAAAGTCCCCTGAGCAAATCTAGCTGCTCATCGGTTAATTCGTGAATCCTGCTAAAGATGTCGACTGCTTTGCCAGAGATCGGGCGGAAGAGTTTAAATTCAGGCAGCAAGGCCGACGCAAGCCTTCGCCACTGATGCTCAGACAATCTCGTTCCCCTGGAAGGCCAACTCGCCATAGCAGTATCAATGGCTTCGGCAATCGAATCCATATGACGACGGGATATAATCAGAGCAGGGTCAGCCCCCGGTGGAGCGTCTCCTTTATAATTGTCGTGTGGAAACACAACAGCATACCCATAGCTGATGTCACTAGATTGCACGTCCCCTGAGGTTTGCTTCTCGATCCGTTCGACGAGGCAATGCATACTCTTGCGAGCTTGTTTGAAAGGATCGGTAATCGTCTCAAATCCGAAACTCTTCTTGCGCTGCCAAACTCCGTTATTGTATCGCAACTCGCCGCCCTTAACTTCGAGGACGAGCATGCCCTTCGATTGATGAAGTATGACGAAGTCTGCTTCGCCTTCACGCAAGTTGCCGTCACGATCTGGTCGTAACCAAGGATAAGAGTGAAGCACAACGTAGTCATTTGAAAGCTGATCGCGCAAGGCCAGGTATACAAGCCGCTCCGAGTCGTGCTCAATCTCATCAGACGTCAGGGATGGATGCATTACCGCCATAACAAATTTAGTCCGTTGGATACTTGAAACTCAGGGGAACGAAACGGGAATAAACCTTCCGGCTCGCACTATGCCAATTGGCTTGCCGATAACACTTACTGATTCAGGGGCGGCCTTTTGCGGAGTTGCACGCGAATGAGTAGACGCATACCGAATTGTGATTGAAGTCCTTCCATTGAAGGTACTCCATTTGCAGCCGGCGAGTGTGACACTAAGCCGCGTTGCTTTGAAACTCGAATCAGTCGAGTGGAAGAGCCTAAGGCGATTGTCGTGAAGTTGAATGTTCGCGGGCTCGCTCACTCGCTCAAAAGCCATCACGGTACCGGCGGCAAGGAGCTGTTCCTTGCCATCGACTTTGATTGGAAACTTCTCTAACTGTGGTCCGTCGATCTCCAGCAGAAAGCAAGTACTCGGACTTGTCACTTCGAGAACAAGATTCGTTGCAATCGCCTTGGTGGCGTCGTTGCTTGCGAGCGTCTCAAAGCTGTGAAGCAACGCACCGTTGGTTGCGCGCTTTAGTCCGGCTGGAAGACTAGAACCATCCGTTGTTCTTTGGCCTACGGTGTTGAGGCACCTATCAATCGCCGCTGGCAGGGCTCTCTTGACAAGCAGATGCGGTATAGGCGCAGAATTGTTCCGCCCATTCGCGTACGCGGTTAGAGCTTCTGCAGTTGCTGGTACATCCGGTAAAAGCGAATGTGACAAGACGACTAAACGATCGCCTCGCGATCGAAGAATCAAATGCCCCTCATGGCGTTCGACTTGCTCTCCAGCATCCCGAAGGTCAACGTCTAGAACCTCTAACAACTGCCGTTCAGCGACCTTGTCTAGGGATGGCTGCTCCTCCTTTCCTAAAACGTGGCGCAGAAAAGACATGCCCAGCTCTCGATCCAAATCCTGGTGAAGAAATCGATTGCCGTACGAACGAAGGCATTTGTAACAAGAAGATTCGCAGTCGCAATCGCTCAACAGTTCAACGGCACGATCAAGGAGAGCAACAGGATCTGCCGCGGCAGCCTTGACAAAACCTGCACCACCAGGCGTCGTGTCATAGAGATAAACGTCTGCTTCCGCCCCTCTACTGCCTTGCTCGGTTTGGGCCGCACGGAACTCCGCACCAATGTTGGCTCTGTCAATTTCAAGCATATCAGATGAGACAATCGCGAGTGCTTGAGCAACAGTCGTTAGGCAGATCTTTGTGAGCGTTGATCCAGGAGGAAGCAAAACTCCATTACCCATTCGAAATCGAAATAGCGAAACGTCAGAAATAAACTTGGTTCCCAAACTGACGGTCTGTACGAAACCTGTGCATGTCGGCTGATCCCGATTGTCGGGGAACGGCTTCGGATGTGCAGCTCGATTATTCAAATACGCTCGCGCTGGATCATGCCAACCTTTCGGTTCTATTCTTCCGCACTTTAGACAGTAAATGAACCCTCGATTCTTGAGATCTTCCGATCCTCGATTCGTCAGAAAGAGCTCCTCCTTCTTGGCCCAGACGGTTATGCTACGGTCCGAAAACGAAGAGCATTTACCAAGTGCGTCACCTTCATGAAACGGTGCGTTCAGTTTTGCTTGAGTCGGACGCGTGTAGTCCGGCGGCTGATCAACCGCCAACTCCTCTTCCATGTCGACAGGATGGGCAAAGCCGGTTGGTACGATCCAGTAAAGGGCCGGACCCATTCCGGATGCAAGCTTGCATGATGGACAATCCAGCACTTGTCCCTCTTGGAAGGCACCGTCAATTTCTTCGAGCTTTGCATATCCACACCGTTCACACTCAAAATAGAGCTTTCGGCGCTCCCACGACTTTCGACGTTCCCCTCGCATTGGGCTGTGCAACGCGAATGAGTAATGTCGTTTGCCATCTATGAAAACTTCTCTTCCTGGTGCGTAGCTTGATAGTGCAAGATCAAGTCCTTGCTGAGGTGCATACTTAATCACGCTGCGATAAGCTGTCGATCGATTCCTATCAAAAACAGTCATGCTGACTACGTCTGTCGGAAATGCATAGGAGGGAAGCGTGGCAGTTTCAAACAAACGATCCAAGAGATTTGCCGTTTGCCGTCCCGCTTCCGGCGACTCAACCGTATCTGGATTTGCGTTTTCGCTCGATGAAGGCGAACTCTCTGGGACCGGATCATCATCCCCAAAAAAGTCATCGTCAAATCCGCCCCAGATCGCAACATTCTGTTGTTCAGGTAAAACTTCGGCCTGCGGATCTATTTCGTCGCAACCGATAGCTTGAAGCCGAGCCAGAAGTCGGTCAGGAATCGCGTCTATCTCTTCGGCCTCCTTACTCTCCAGATATTCAACCGGTACTATTGACCGAAGTGATGAAAGGACTTCGTTGCGATGCTCAGCGAGCCATTTTTGCAGGCCGCGGAAGCTGAACTCAGTTTCCGCGCCAGCACGGAAATCATTGACGCGGCCTAAAGAAGAAAAAATGTTTGCAGTCGCAGCATTGTGGGCGAGTGCGGGAATCCGCTCGCGCTGAAACATGCTCAGTATCATGGCGAATCCATGACGCCGTACGATTTCTGTATTCTCAAGATTAAGCACTGGATCAGTTACTGGACCGCTGATCATATCTGCGGGGTGTTTAAAGTACCGTTGGTCATGGGTGCCCTGATCCGCGTAAGTTATCACGGTGGAAAGTGAAGATCCGCGACGACCGGCACGGCCAGCTCGCTGCTGATAATTAGCTCGATTTGGCGGAACGTTTCGCAGTGAGACGGCAGTCAAGCTTCCGATATCGATTCCCACTTCCATGGTAGTCGTACAACTTAAGATGTCGACGATGCCGCCACGCTCCCCGCCAGGTCCCTGTACATCAAGATCTTGGAATCGCATTTCATGCCATTCTGCTCTTGAAAATGCATCTTGCGCATCGATTGCCCCGATGGCTGCGGTATGTTCCTCGGCTACAAACGGACGCAAGTCGTTACTCTCGTTATCAATGTCCTTACGGTAGAATCCTTTTCTGGTTTGGAATACCTCGTAAACGTCTGTGTTATCCGGTGAAAGCTTTTTGAGCGATGAAATAGCTCCACACTCTGGACAAATATCTCTGTACAACGCATGGTCGGGCATTGCGAAGGTGCAGACATCGCAACGCACCCAATTGGGATATTCGAGGTCTATCGCAAGACGTTTAGGATCTACCAAATACCCATCAGCTCGACCAGCAGTACCAAAACGTTCTTGAAGGAATCGCTGCCAAGGTTTAAGCCCCTGCTGTCCGCCCGAAAGTTGCTCCGAATAAAAGGATGATCCAAGCCTTACCCGCATCAGTGATTCGAATTTTCCGCTATTGGCATTCAGGCGAATTCCACTCTCGCGATTTCCAATCCACTCGTTAGGAGTGCCTGGCAAACGAACTGCTCGTTCGCGGACCATACGTCCAAGCCAGAATGATAAGAATTCATAACGTCGATCCGCGTCTGACTCAATTGCTTCGGGGAAGTCCGGGGCTTTAAGCTCGTCAAGCATCTCTTGTAGATAATCCGGAATCACGGGTACAAAACAGCCGATCGCTAAGCTGTGAAGCCCGCTCAGAGGATTGAAGAGAACTTCATACAATGAGATCAGGACATCAGCGGGAGTCCGTTGGCCAATCTGTGAAGAGACTTCCTCAAACGCACGCGGGTTGGACGATTTACCCTTGCACAGCTGATTTGCTAGGTCTAGATCCTGGTAATAGGAATGTTCGGATTCCTTTAGTTGTGGCCTCAATTCTATCTTTTGTGTATGAGCGCCACAGAGCAGCGAGAGATAGACATGTTCGAGAGACACGTTCTTCGTGTCTCCATCAAACCAACGTTTAGAGACGTAGCGTAAGCCGTGGATTAGCAGGGGACGAACCGAATCACGGAGGGAGTTTGATTTCAGCTTTCCAGCCAAACGCGATGCAGGTTGACGTCCATCCGAAAAGACAAGAAGCTTACGGCCCTGTAACGCCGTCTCGTTTCCGGGCGTTGGCGGTTGAGACATAAGCTGCGCAGCAACCAAATGCTGGAATGGCTCATCTCCCTTGGTTGCCATGTCCGAAATTCCAGAAGTACGATCACGACATTTTGGACAGGCGTCAAAAAGCCCAGCTTTTCGCTCTCCGGCGGGAGCTTCCAGCGGAACATAAACAGGACGAACGCGATCCGATGTGCCAGCATTGGGCCACAGTCGACCCGTAAGCGGCTCGAGATTCATTTCTCTACAACGATTGGTATTGTCCTCACTCTCATGATCTGCTGGATCTTCGAGGCATAGATGGATAGGAACTACGGCATCATCTACTTCGTCCATCTCGCCGACATCCTCAGTCCAGAGGTAATCCGGTTGCCTTGCACTTCTGGTGTACGCTTGTAGCATCGCAGTACCGCAGTTCCGGCAAGCCATCAATTCAAATGCCCGGCAGCCACAGTCACATACTCGACGTGGCTGCACATACAGTTTTCCGGTTAACCCAGTTCCGCGAAAGGGTTCGGGGAGCTCTTTACACCCTGGATCACTGCATGCCCATATTCCGGGTATACCTCGAAAAAACCTATGAACACGAGCTGCAAGGAGCGGCGTTGCTCCTGGTTCTTCTTTAGCCATCGAAGCGGCTTCCACTAAAACATCAGTGGCTGCTTGTGCATTTCTAATGTCACTGTCGGGAAACAATCTAACCGCAAGCTCACGAATCTCTTGAGCGCCTAAATGCGAATGCGTTTCAGGATCATCAAGTGACCTAGTACGCGAAGTGAGGTTAATTAGCCTTCCGACAACTCCAAGATTAGCGAGAATCTCAAATAAGACCCGCGACAAACCAAAATGCGAGTCCTTCTCAATTGAAGGTGGGGAGTCTTCACTAGCACAAATGCACTCAACGAAGCCGCAATCTCTGCTCGCGCTGATCATCGCTTGCGGATCGTTGCAAGCGATGTCAACGATCGTGAGATATGCACGATCGGTTCTTTTTGCACCTCCTGCCGGGATCAGTAGCGTCTCTTCAACGAAGTCACCCAAATTAGTAAGGCCAGTGACAATCACCTTGCACTTGGACTTACCAACCGAGGCAGGAACTTCAGATCGCACATGATACACCCGCTCCTCCAGCCGTTGACTTGCAACTGCAAATAGCGGCTTGAGTGACTCAAATCTTTCGCGAGTCTCCTCAGAAAGAAGTCCATCGAGGCTTACCGAGGCTAATGCTTCAGTCTCCTCTTTTGTTCCACCGTATGAGGGTAGCTTGGGAACTTGAGTGCCCTGTAAACAGATAAAGTCTTCGTTCTTCGTGCCAGTTAGTCCAGCTGCAAAGCGTTTAGCTGCATCAGCATCTTCGAACGAAGCACTGGTTGTAATGACCTGAAATTGAGAATTCGATAGTTCAAGACGTTGTCTCAGGCGACGGATCAGCATCGCAACCTCTGTTCCCTGCGCACCACGATACAAGTGGGCCTCATCTAGGACAAGAATGAAACGCTCACCCGGATTAGCAGCGAAGTAATTTCGAGTCTGCTCGAAGATAGGTCGCTCGATAGGTCGAAGCATCATGTATTCAAGCATCGAGTAGTTGGTGACCAACAAATCAGGTGAGCTCGCTTGAATCTCATGCCTTGTGACAAGTTCTGAGTCGTCTAGATGCTCAACCGCTCTCCGTAGATTTCCATCTGCATCTTTCCAGGCGCCTCCCGTCCCCAGCCAATGAGCTAGTCCTGCATTGTCCCCAACGTCTTTCCCAGGCCATTTTCCCATTTTGCGCATTGTCGACAAAAGTTCTGATGCTTTGAGATCATTTCCCCCGGCCGCGCGTTTCTCCAGGTCAACAAAGAACTTCAAACCGGCCAACTTCGCCGACAAGCGGTTGTTATTCTCTGGAATGACGCCCGGGAATGGAGTCCGACTCGTGTATCGACCAAATTTGACGGGCCTACCCGCACGCTCTTTGAACCATTCTCGCGTAGACCTGGCACCAAAAAGTCGGCGGAGACGCGATAACTGGTCATTAACGAGTGCATTCATCGGGTACAGGAGTAACGCTCTTACCGCCCTCGTCTGGAATGAGCCTGATGCCTGTCCGGCCTCGCGAGCTAATCTTCCGAGAATTGGAAGCAAGAATGTTTCTGTCTTGCCTGATCCAGTACCTGTTGTGACGATCGTATGCTTCAGCTTTGAACCCAAGACGGATTCGAGAGCATCTGCTTGATGTTCATAAGGCTTAGGAAAGACGATGCGTCCTCCTTGGTCTGATGCAAGATAAGTCAACAACGCTTTCGCATCGGCAGGGATATCAAGCTCTGAAATTGGATTTCCAATTTTGTATCGCGCCGAACTCTCTATAAACGGCGAGTGGCAAATGACCTCCGATTGCGCAAGTAGATCTCTGCGCAGTTGAACCAATTGCGGATGTGACAAGTGATAGGCCGATTCGATGTATGCCAGTAATCGTTGTCGGATTGCGTCAAGTTCGTTAAACATTCCTTCGACTCCACTTCCTATCTTGGCTTGTTGGGTAATTGTTCAATAGTGCTCGTCGATATGCTATCGGCTTCAACTTTCTCTTCACCGACATCATCTGAATGGCTCTCTGGATCTACCTCAGGTAGTGGTACGGGATCGTTTTCGAGCATGATAGCGGCCATACACTGAATCTCGACAGAATCGTGTTTGGGGTCGCGTACGTGAGCAAATGCTTGCTCTAAAAGCACTAAACGAATGTCTCTCGTACGCTCAATCAAAACACACTCTTCCTCAAGCTGGCGTAATTGCGGCTGATAATTCAGCTGTAATCGTTGTTCATTAACCGTGGTCAAGTTTGACTTGAGATCATCAATGATTGCTTGACACTCCAGCATTCCAGCTTTGAGCACGTTCAGTGAACTAGCCGCGTCAATACGAATAATTTCCTTGCGCTCTTCAAGAGCTTCCCGGAAATCCTCACCTGAAGTTGACCAACGGGTTATCGCATCATTTGCTATCTTCGCGGCGAGCTTAGCTCGAAACTGAGCGGAAGCCTGCTCTGTGACTCTTAAAGAAGTGAGAGTCTCAACATGAGGGCGCTCTTGCTTTGTCCAATTTCCACCAAACAAATCGATCGCCATTTCTGCTGAGGTGGACACCCATTGGTTGTCTGAGTTTTTCAACCAAGCGTAAACTTCCATTGAAGCGCGGCAATGCAATCTAACGAATCTAATATCGGATTCGACGGCTGCCACCGCATTAGAGATTGCGATTGCCCTGATAGACTCCCGTCTGGTCCCTGACGCTTCTGGCAATCCGTTCAGAATCATGCTCGAAACATCGATTCCGTGATAAATGTGTGCAGAATCAACGAAACCAGCCCCTGCAAGATAGAGACCTACCTTCAAATCAGTTCCACTTGGATAGTGACGCTTACCAAGCGAGAAGATAGTAAGACTGAATAGACTTGTAGTCTTTCCGGCTCTCTCGAAGCTCTTTTGCAGGTCACGGTGAAGCATTGAACCGAATGAGAGAAACTGAAGTGGTTCTAACCTCTCTTCATTGTTGCCCAGTGCCGTATTGACCGTCAGTCGGGGTGGTCGCTGGATGTTGGCTCGAGCGATAAAAAACGGAACAAACCTGTGATTGTGATCCTGTGTAGAATCAATAACCGGAAAAGTGCCGGGACTCTGACCAAGCGTGTAATAGGTGCGGGATCGCCGCCCTTCCGCCTGTTTCTTGCCTTTGAATGTAGTTATGTTTACAAGCCTGTGCTGCCTTAGCAACGCGATCCATCTGGCGAGGGCTTCTTCGCTTCGGGATGATACATAACCAAGGCATTGAGTTTGCCTCAATACAGGGCCGCACTGCATGGATCGTGCAACCTCTTCGTGTAACTGAATTGCTTGATCTACAGTCCAATGAGCCCCGGAAGGTGCGGCGGTTAGCTTCGTGTTTCCTTCCTCTAAATTGTCTGAGTCTGTTGCGTCAGGTGATACTGCGTTTTCGAGATCAATCGGTTCCTTTTGCTTCGGCAGTGGTAATGATCGCTTTTCGATTCGGTTTGATATCTGCTCAATGAGCTTTCTCTCCGGATCAATCGCACATTCGAAGACCCGATATTCGTCAAGAACTGCTTGTACCGCCTGGGTCGGATCACCGTGGCGGTGAATTGTTACAAGTCGAATCGGCTTTGCACGCGTCGTTGGACGCTCAGGATCAACAAAGTCTCTACCAAGCCGATCGACGCGACCGATCCACTGGTCAACGTCTTCCGGCTTCCAAGGCAGGCTAAAGAATACAAGAGCGTCCGCTGTCTGAAGATTGTACGACTGCCGGAAAATATGATGGGCGAGCAGTAGCTGGGCATAAGAGTCTTCGAAGTTGCGAAGCTGAGCTGTTGCCAGATTGAAAAGTGTTTGAGAGCCTTGCCCATCGACATTACCACTCGCAGATGATCTTTCGTCTAGAGCAGTCACGATTTGAAGCGGAATGCGCTTTGATCGGGGGCCAACCAACGGCAATCTCCACTCCAATTCTTCACGGAGATCCTCGATGGTCAAATTGTCTTCTGCCGCAATCACTACCTTGCGAGTTGGATCTGAGGTCCAAAATTGCGTCAACCAGTCAACCAAACAATCAAGACGAGTATCAGCAATCTCCCTTGCAACGAGTTCGCCCATTCTTACCAACCGAGGTTCATGCTCCGATTCGCCTTTACGAAGCTGCCGAATCCTTGCTTGTAAGCTAGAACCTCCAAGTGCCGTTCGTTGCAAGAGGGCACTGGCCACGGATCTGTACTTTGGTTCGGTATACGTTTCTAAAAATTGGCCAACATAGCTGACAGCAAGGTCCATCCGTTCCGACTCTTCTGCTGTAGGTTCAATGACAATATGACGAGGTTCGCGACGAGGAAGGTGATTCGGGTAGTCGACTCGATATGACCGAAGAACATTTCGGTACATCCAGCGCGTTTCCGCCAAAACCCTTATGCGCCTGTGTTCAGGGATTCTCTGATATGAATCGGATACTCCGTCCGGAGTCGCGGACGTATCGATTCGACCACCAGAAACTGTCGCACATCCAGCGTGGTACTTTGCGTAAACAAGTTCGAGCGTCTCATCGTCAAGGTCGCCTATCCGGGATTTGAACCACTCGGAATCGTCATGCGAGCTAACACAATCTGCTTCTCGTCTCGCCTGCGCGACACGCTCTGGCTCCAAGATTTGAAGAAGCTCTAACAACCTACGTGGGTCACGCAAATTCGGAGAAGCTGTTAGCAGCAATAACCTGGGAAAGTCTGCTGAGTTCGATGCGACAAAGCGAAGGGTGTCAACCTTCAAGCTTTGCGGCTCATCCAGAATCAGAAGATCGAAACCGGAGGGGGCCAACGTTTCCGATGGCTTGGCCATACTTGATTCTTCAACGACGTCAAACCAATCGTCTCCCACTGGAGTATCACCCAGTTCGGCAGTGCAGTGCGCACGACATTGGACTTCGTTTATCCATTGCGTTTGCAGTTCTTTATGGGGCACAACTACCCTTACCCGCAGCTTGCCCTTTTGCAGTCGCAGAGCATTTGCGATCATCAAAGCTTGAATCGTTTTCCCCATACCTACTTCGTCAGCAATCAAATGATGGATGCGATTCGAAAGTAGTATCCTTTGTACGTTCTGCACTTGATGAGGGTAGAATTGTGCTCGAACCCCGGAAGCGCCTGCGATCGGACACGCAAGCAGCTCAATCCGCCTTCGCATCGCTTGAACGCCGTGCATTATCAGCTCGAATTGATCGATCAGAGGCATCAGCTGTCCTCGCTCTCGTTGAAGGAAGGTTCACTGTCGTTTCCTACTAGCTCTGTCTGCAACCCAAAATCAGTAGCTGTGGGTTTTAATTGCATCAGGTCATCAATACGCGACGCCAGACGAGCGTTTTGCTCAACTCGCCAAGCAACGAAAGCACCTGCCCGTGCTACCGGGCGATCGTGAATCAGCTTTTCCAAAACGGATTGCCAAGATGATCTCCGAAGCTGCTCCGGATAAAGAAGAAGATTCAGGTAGCAATGCAGCTCTTCCTTTGACCACGACTGCCGGCCTCGGCCCTTCTTCAGAAACTTTCTGATCCAGTCAAATAGTGATTCAGCAAGTTCGGCCAAAGGGCACCCACTCACAGTCCACTGTAAAAGGTCATCGCCACCAGTAACTGGAACTACCAAGTCAGCCAGATGCGCACCACAGAGCAATCGATTCGCTTCTCGCAATATTTCGGTGAAGACTATGTCATCGATGTAAATGTCTTCATCGCAAAGTAACGGCCGCATGATAGGTTCTAATGCGGCAGCATCATCTGGTGAAACATCTTCAACCACTCCATCCCACCACGTTGAAGGAAGTGCCTCCGAGAATTCTCGTAACACCAAACCTGGAAGCTCGTGTGGGATGATGCGGGTCTGTTCGATTTTAGGAAGAACTAAATCGGAGTATTTGAGTTGAGTCTTCCACCAGAGCGATATCGGATTAACTGCCTCCAATGAGCCTCCTTGCTTCACTGCCGTCATCCACGTGGGGCCACACAATGAGGTAATGAGCCATTCCCGCAGTGTTTGGACTGCACCAATTCTGTTGACTTCAACGACGATGGAGTCGCTCGTTGCGGAAGCTAGGGCCAGGTATCGCTTAGTTATTTCAAGCAGGCCTGGATTATCACCAGCATTGTGCAATTGCCGAAGCAACCTTCGTGGACGTTCAAGCTGTATTTGAAGTCGCGCGTCACCGACTAAGCCAACCCTTCCATCAAACAAGAATTCCGTACCGAGATCATCGTGCGCGATGGAGATGAAGGGGCTTCCCTGCTTGATCTCTTGAACTTGCATTCCAGTAATCAAGCATTGGTGACTTGAAGTGACCTCGCCTTGATCGGTTAGCGCACGCGGAAAACTAGCCCCGTCGCCGCTCCACCAGACGCTGGTCAATTCAGGTTCGAGTCGCCAGTCCTCTCGGGTAATTCCTGAAACACTCACAGAAAGAGTGATGTCACATGCGGAATTCCTTACTCCGGGCGGAACTTTGTCGAGTAGTTCAGCCCACATAGGATGCGTTGAGTTTAGCTTTGCGGGAATGCGTGGAAGCGTCAGTTCTACCGACGAGTCGCCTGGCTGCAGCGAAACAGTAAGTTGAACATTCTCAATCGTTCGGTCAGCTTCAACATCTAGCACCAGTCTGCGATTTAAGAAATCCGATCGAGAAAGAGCTGTAACTCCGGCATCAGCATGCAATAACCGGCATTCCCAAGGATACTCGGGATCTGGTTCAATAAAGCCATCGCCCTTCTGGTCGATAATTGCGAAAAGGAAGGTCTCAATCGCACGTCCATCTTTAAGCACGGTGGCTTCATAATTGCCAGGCAGCTCAATGTTCAGCAAGGCTGATGAGATAACCGTATTCACATCGAGCTCAATTCCATCGCTAAGCAGCTTCAGCTCTAAAGCTTTATCACTGACAATCTGAATGCCGATCTCGTCGTCGGTAGTAAAGGCTCGTCTCCCGTCTTGACCAATGGATATCGGTGTTGGAAAAAACCATCGGAATTCGCATTCCGATGTTCTTTGATCGTTCCGAATCTTTGGCCAGCCCAGCCAGTCTCTCAAAATCGGGTCTGACGCAGCAACTACATACAACTCAGCGTCCGTAGTTTCGCCAATTCGCTCACGTGTGACCTCAGGCCAAGTGCAGCTGCTTTTAGAAAGCACCCAAACATCGCCCGAGCTTGGCGTTGGCGAGTTGATCGCGTGGGACGTTTCATTGCCAGTCGTAATTGGACGGAACACCAATTTCTCTGCAGCAGGGAAACGCACACTGTTTAACCACGCTGTGCACTCTGCGTCGAGATTTAGTTCTTCCACGGCATCGAAGAATGGTTTGTCAACACTGGCACGCGCAACATGTGACATATCTACTGAGAAAGTTCCACGAACTGATCTTAGCGCATCGCTTGGAAGTACTGTTGCACCAGCAAACCCCCAGGGTTTAGGTTGCCATCGTCGTCGAACAGCACGAAGACTGGTCTGCACGGTGCGCGGCATTTCTGGAAGTTCACCGAACAATGCGTAATCACCATGCTCGTCTTGGCGTAAAAAGAACTCTCCAAAGCGCAGATCGGATTTCGCGGCCTTCTTCGATTTCTTTCCGCTCTTTGCCTCTTCCTTATCTCTTCTTGTTCGAACACTTCGTACTGCCTGAAGAATCTCTGGTTCCCGTTTCAGATCTTCAATCAATCGCTCCCGACACTCCTCAGAAAACAGTCCTCGTTCGGAGAGTTTGATCCCGCCCAGTAAATCACGCAGAACCCCAGCAACGACATCCGTGCGAGCCAACCAGGTTTTAAACCGTCGCGAACCTACGGGGGTCGAAATACTGGCGAGGCTCAGAACGATTGTTGAATCATCTGAGTCCAATGATCCGCGAAACCTGCGCAGGCAATCGGCGAAGGGGCGTCGAATATCCTTGGCCGCAACGGCGTGTGTGATTGGCCAGGCAATGTGACAAAACACCTGCTCCCAATCACTCTCCCCCGGGGCAACGCCACCAAACTGCTTGCTGGCTTTCTCGAACCATCCAGAAAGTCGAATGCGTTCATCGATTCCAAACGGATGCTCAAGCCTTTTCTCAAGGAGCGGCCAGTAATCCGTGCCGTTCCCCTCGTAGCCGTATCCAACCTCTACTGCGCAAACCAACAGGGGCAAGTACGAGGTTGTCCAAAGAAAGGACTCCAGTGAACTCGTACGAAGCGATTGCCTTACGTCATGAAATAAAGCCGTCAATTCGTCTGACGACAGTCCATGATCGATGAAGAAAACCTGTGGAGCAGGTTCTGAGTGCGCGTTCTTCCTCGCCGAAAACCATTCCGAGATTCGTCGATGCGCAGTTTGCAATGTTTCCAAGTCGCTGCTCTCCGGTGACGAACCTCAATGCAGAAAATGCTCGACAAATAGCCGGGGAACCCGATGGCTCCTTGCGCCAAACGGACCGATTATCAGCCCGTGTCTTGCTAGTTTTTGGTCCACATGATACCATGTTTGCTGTTCAGTGAACAGTCTCTTGGCTGTTGTTTTGCTTGAAAGGCATTTGGACCAATGGCCAATGAAGCCGATACCTGCCGAAAATTCGTAGTCCCTCGACTTCAAGCGGCGGGCTGGGATAGCGATCCGTATCGAATCAATGAGCAGGTCACTTTCACCGATGGTCGAATTGTCGTCTCCGGTCGCCGTGGTCGCCGTCGCCCCGGTAAACGGGCCGACTACATTCTCCGATATCGAGCAGATTTCCCGATCGCTGTGGTTGAAGCCAAAGCCTCCTATGCATCACCTGGAGATGGTCTGCAACAGGCGAAGGACTACGCGGAAATTCTTGGCTTGAAGTTCGCGTATGCAACGAACGGACACGGCATAATCGAATTTGACTTTACGACTGGCCTCGAGCGCGAACTGACTGCCTTTCCTACGCCGGAAGAACTTTGGACTCGTTTGCACAATGACGAGCAGATTTCCGATGAGGCATCGAAGGCCATCCTTTCTCCCGCCTATCATCTCAGTGGTTACTCACCCCGGTACTATCAAGAGATTGCGATCAATCGAGCGGTTCAAGCGATTGCGAGTGGGAGACCTCGCAGCTTGCTAACGATGGCAACCGGTACAGGAAAGACGGTCGTTGCGTTTCAGATCTGCTGGAAGCTTTGGTCTTCGCGTTGGAATCGGAACGGCGACCATCGAAAGCCAAGGATTCTCTTCCTGGCTGATCGAAATATCTTGGTCGACGATCCTATGGCAAAAACGTTTGCTCCTTTCGGAGACGCTCGTTTCAAGATTACCGGCGGTAAGATCGTCCAGAGTCGCGAAATGTACTTTGCGATTTATCAGTCGATAGCCGAAGATGCGAACCGCCCTGGACTCTACAAAGAGTTCGATCGAGACTTCTTCGATCTGATCATCATTGACGAATGTCATCGCGGAAGTGCCCGCGACAACAGCACATGGCGAGAGATCCTGGAATACTTTTCTCCGGCTATACAAGTTGGGCTTACTGCCACGCCGAAGCGAGAAGAGAACGCGGACTCCTATAATTACTTCGGCGACCCAATCTACTCATATAGCTTGCGGCAAGGCATTGCGGACGGATTCCTCGCTCCCTATCGAGTTCATCGCATTGTTACGACATGGGATGCGGTTGGTTGGCGTCCTAGCGCTGGCGAGCTTGACCGATTTGGGCGCGAGATTCCTGACGAAGAGTATCAAACAACCGACTTCGAGCGAGTGATCGCGCTCCGAGCACGTACAGATGCAGTCGCCAAACACCTGACCGACTACTTGAAGAAGACAGATCGCTACTCCAAGACGATCGTCTTCTGCGTGGACCAAGAGCACGCCGACGAGATGCGACGCGCGATCTCCAACCTCAACTCGGATCTGGTCAAGCAAAACGCCGATTACGTCTGTCGTGTCACGTCTGACGAAAAGGAAATTGGCCGAGGACATCTGAGCAATTTCCAAGACCTTGAGCGATCGACACCGGTTGTTTTGACGACTTCTCAGCTTCTAACGACTGGCGTTGATGCACCGACTGTTCAAAACATCGTGCTTGTCCGAGTCATCAATTCCATGACCGAATTCAAGCAAATTATCGGTCGAGGTACTCGTGTTCGCGATGACTATGGCAAGCTCTTCTTCAGCATCCTCGATTACACAGGCTCCGCGACCCGTTTGTTCGCCGATCCGGAATTCGATGGTGAGCCGACGATTGAAACGGAGCAAACCATCGATGAAGAAGGCGAGACAGTTGAGGACGAAGTAGTTGCTGTTCATGAAGACCCCGCCGAGTACGATTCTGGAGGCTCAACCGAGACGGAACTACCACCAGATGAACCCGACTCGCCTCGAAGAAAGTTCTACTTTGACGGTGGTCAGGTTGAAATAGCGGCTCATTTGGTTTACGAGCTTGACCCAGACGGCACGCAGCTTCGAGTGGTCCAGTTCACCGACTACACAGCCGACAAGGTTCGCACGCTGTATCGAAATGCGGCTGAGCTGCGAGGCCAATGGGCTGACCCCCAAAAGCGAAGTGACATAATTGAGAAATTAGAGGAGCGAGGGATCGACTTTGATCAGCTCGCCGAGTCTGCCAATCAGCCCGACGCCGACCCGCTCGATTTGCTTTGTCATCTCGCGTTCAACGCACCACTGCGAACTCGTCGCGAGAGAGCAAACCGCCTGAGGTCCGATCGGAAGGATTTTTTCGATCGGTTTGGTACAGATGCGAGAGCAATTCTTGAGGAGTTACTTGAAAAGTATACCGATCACGGAACCGCTCAGTTCATCATTCCCGACGTTTTGGAAGTTCCACCCATTAGCCAACATGGCAACGTAATCGAGATTGCGAAGCGGTTTGGAGGCGTCGACGAACTTCGTAAGGCGATTATCGAATTACAAACACTACTATACGCGGCAGCCTAAGAAGGTTAACAGTATGCAAGATTCAGGTGGCTACGACGGTTGGACCGTAATTCACAGAACTTCCAAGCAATATTTCGAAGCCTATCCAGACATAAGGCGTCTTGTAGAAGACGCCATTGTGAGTGAATTCCCTGGTTGCCGTGTCGTGTTTCAAACTTTCGACAGGCATGCAGATGACCCAATTACGATTCCGCCTGAAGGCAAAGACGAAGCTGAAGTTCAGTCTTTTCGCAAGCGTCTAAAAGATTCTTATGATCGTGTTCTTGGGTTCAACAGACCCATGCCTCCTGCAGCCGATCCTTCTGACATTCGTGCCCCCGTTGCGACAGCTGCACAGGATACTCAGGGTGATTGGCTGGTTATCGTTCCGATGTTTCAGCTCGATATCTCAGATGATTCGCCAATTAATGGTAGCTGGTCCGTCGGCGATATCGACTTCCTTTCTGTCACGCAGCTAGCTCAACGTTTTGATAAACGGATTGCGCCGCAAGTCTGGGACCGGTTGGTCGAGAACGATACTTCATTTGCAGTTACGACGCGAACCGGTATTCCAAACGACTTGCGTAAGACGGTCTTTCTTGACCTGCGACGTGCGGCTGAGATTTTGGCTGCAACTGGCGCTTTCTATGGAAAGCGACATCATGCCTGCGGATTCACTTTGAAGGGGTATCCAAGCTTCTCGGCGAGAAACGATCGATTTGTTCAGCTAGATGGAACCGCGTTTTGCGGCAATTGGAACCAACACGGTTACCTACATTCGTTTTCACTCGATGAGGCTTGGCATCAATCGATAACTGCGTCAGGCATACTTTCGCTCTTTAGTCGACTTACAGACACGACGCTCGACCCCGCGTGGCGACGCCAAATTGGTAGTGCAGCAGCAATGCTCGGGCGGAGCATTATGAGCCTAGATCGTGCAGATGCATTTCTTTTAGATGTGATTGGACTTGAGACACTTCTGACGCGTCAAGGCGAGAGAAACGGTAAAAAGCTTGCGAAACGTATTAAAGGGCTTTCTGGCTGGCATCTAGCCAAAACGAATCCGAATTACGAAGCAGAAATCAGGTCCATTCATGAGACTAGATGCGCAATCGTTCATGACAGCGACTATACCAATTTGACCATTGAGATGCTTTTACGAGCTGACGGTTATCTTGCGAATGGACTACTGAACGTTGTTTCTAATCCCACGCTGTTTCCATCGAAGGATGAGTTAGTTCGCATAGCGGATGGCTATGCCGAGAATGAAAACTGGCCAAACGATGGCTCAATTGGTTTCAAATGGTTTGGTAATTCTGCGCTGTCACCCAAAGACTTAGAACTCAACATTTGGTAGGAAGACAATGGCAAAAAAGAAAGCCACGACGGCTAAGAAAGAGACTGCTCCGAAAACAACAGCACAGCAGTTGGGATCGTTGATCAAATCGGCTCGCGACATCATGCGCAAGGATAAGGGCCTCAATGGTGACCTTGACCGCTTGCCATTGCTGACTTGGGTCATGTTTCTCAAGTTCCTCGACGATCGCGAGAAGCTCGAAGAAGCACGCGCTGAAATCGGTGGCAAGAAGTACAAATCCGCTGTGGACGCCCCGTATCGTTGGCGTGATTGGGCGGCGAACAAAGATGGAATAACGGGTGACGAACTCATCGCCTTCGTCAACCAGGATGAGGCAACAAGGCCCGATGGGACAAAAGGCCCTGGATTGCTTGCTTATCTTCGGAGTCTTCAAGCGACCGCCGACGACCGGCGCAGGGGCGTCATCGCAACGGTATTCAACGGTGTCAACAACCGAATGCTTTCTGGATATCTTCTACGCGATGTGATCAATCTTGTCGACGGAATTCATTTCGATTCGACCGACGAGATTCATACGTTAGCTCGACTCTATGAATCGATGCTGCGGGAAATGCGAGACGCAGCCGGCGACTCTGGCGAGTTCTACACGCCTAGGCCAGTCGTGCAGTTCATGGTGAAAGTCATCAACCCACAACTCGGCGAGGTCGTGCTGGACCCTGCCTGCGGGACTGGCGGTTTCCTGTCTGAAACTTTTGAGCATCTGGAGAAGCAATGTAGCACCGTCCAGCACCGAAAGATTCTTCAAGAGAAGAGCATCCACGGAGGCGAGGCCAAACCGCTGCCGTACATGCTCGCACAGATGAACCTGCTTCTTCATGGGCTCGATGCGCCCGCAATCGAATATGGCAACTCCTTGACGGTGAAGATTACGGAGCTTGGTGCTAAGGATCGAGTCGACGTCATCCTTACCAATCCACCGTTCGGCGGTGAAGAAGAAGCTGGAATTCGAAACAACTTTCCAGCAGACAAGCAAACATCGGAAACCGCGCTTCTGTTCTTGCAACTGATCATGCGAAAGTTGCGGAAGCCTTCTGGTGGCAACACGACCGGAGGCCGAGCTGCTGTCGTTGTTCCGAATGGAACACTGTTTGGCGATGGCGTCAGTGCGAGGATTAAGGAAGAACTTCTTAAGGAATTCAATCTGCATACGGTGGTTCGGCTACAGAACGGCGTCTTTGCTCCCTATACCGATATCCCGGCAAATCTTCTTTTTTTTGACCGTTCCGGGCCAACAAAAGACATTTGGTTCTACGAGCTTCCTCTGCCAGAGGGCCGCAAGAAATACAGCAAAACTAAGCCGATGCAATTTGAAGAGTTCTCTGATTGCATCAAGTGGTTCGAGCTGAAGCGACGTAGAGAGAACGATCAAGCATGGCGAGTCAACGTATCAAATATTCTTAAATATGACGATCAAGATATTTTGCTATCCTGCAATCTTGACCTGAAAAATCCCAGCAGCACCGAAGCACTTGAGCACCTGCCACCAGAGCAACTCGCCGAAGACATTTTGGTCAAGGAACGGCGAATTATCGAAATTATGGAAGAAATCAAAGCGGAACTTGCTGGAGGAAAACCGTGAGCAAGAAACTGGCGGTCCCCATAGCATTACACTACTCCGAACTTCAACGAATCATTGGGAAGGTCATTGCCTTCCCACTTGCCTACGCCACTTCGATCAAGGCTTTACCGCAGGCTGTGGCAAAACTCTGCGGGAGCGATTGTCCAGCAGCTAGAAGCAATTGGTCAATGGCAGAGGTGAAGAAAGGTTACTGTATTGATAGGAATGGAGTTTCCAAATGAGTAAACCTACTTGGCCGATGGTCGCGTTGGGGGAGGTTGCTAATCCAGTGCAGCGACCAGTGAGCGTTGAACCAGGTCGTTCTTACCGCACGCTCGGGGTAAAGTGGTGGGGTGAGGGAGCATATGAGCGACAGACGATTGATGGAAGTCAGACGGCAGCCAAGACGCTAAACGAAGTCCGAAAGGATGACCTGATAATTAACAAGATCTGGGTTCGCCACGGATCTGTTGCAGTTGTTTCACCTGAGGTCGCGAGTTGCTGCGGTTCAAACGAATTTCCTGTATTCGAGTTTCATAGGGATCGAATCGAACCACGGTGGATGCATTGGTATTCAAAGACAACAGATTTATGGACGAAATGTGATTCTCTCTCGCAAGGCACTAGCGGTAAGAATCGGATTCGTCCGGAGAAATTTCTGACAGTAACGATTCCTCTTCCGTCGCTCGACGAGCAAAAGCGGATTGTCTCTCGGATTGATCGACTTGCAGGAATGATTACGGCTGCCCAGTCACTTAGCGAGAAGTTGCAAGGTGAATACTCCGGTTTCTTGCGAAGTAAGTTCAATCACGCAGTCGTCAACGCTCCGCGAGTTAAATTAGGCGCGGTCGCATCTTTGGCTCGCCGATCAGTGGTTCCGAGGCCTGGCGAAGAGTATGCAGAGTTGGGTGTGCGTTCATTCGGCAAGGGGACTTTTCATAAACCCTCGATAGACTACGTGTCTGTCGGGTCAAAAAAGCTCTACGAAATTCATCCTGGTGATCTGGTATTCAACAATGTATTCGCTTGGGAAGGCGCCATCGCTGTTGCGCAACCACACGACGAAGGACGAGTTGGCTCACACCGATTCATCACTTACGTTCCTGATCCATCACTAGCGATTGCCGACTTCCTCTGCTTTTACTTCCTCACGCCCGAAGGTTTAGAACGCATCGGTGAGGCTTCACCAGGCGGTGCTGGACGCAATCGTACATTGGGCTTGAATAAGTTAGCAGAGATTGACGTGCCAATTCCCGACATCGAAATGCAACGCAAGTTTGTCAAAACATTTAATAGTATAAAATGTGTATTAGCAACGCACGACGCAATGAAGAGAGACTTTGATGGACTTCTCCCTTCCATCCTCGACCGAGCATTCAAGGGGGAGCTATAACCATGGCTAAGAAGAAACCTCAGACGTTCGGTGAGCGACTTCGTAATGCTCGAGTCGCAAAAGGCTATAGCCTCCGCAAATTCGCCAAAGAAGCCGACGTCAGCCCCACCTATCTTTCGCAGGTCGAGCAGGACAAGGTAGCGCCGCCAACTGCAGACCGAATTAAGCGAATAGCCGAATTACTTGTCGAGAGCGTCGACGAATGGATGGCCTACGCGGATCGATTATCTGATGAATTGCCCGACATTATTCATAGCGATCCTGCTGTGCCCGATCTATTACGAGCAGTCCAAGGCATGACGCCCGAGCAGATAAAGAGGCTTCGAGCGGCCGCAGACAAAATTCGTGAGACCGGGGAGAAGTAGCAGTGAACGGGAGAGGCTACGGCAAGTACGGCGTGTCGTTCATCACGCCAGAGCAAATGGAACTTGAGATCCACAGCCTTTTGGCCGAGTACGGCAATCAACACGGCCAAATCCTCGAACCTCCGATCCCTATAGACGAGATCACTGAGATCTATTTGCAACTTGCCCTGGATTTCGTGGACACGAAGGAGCTTTTCGGTGTAGATGGAGTCTTCGGAGCGTTGTGGGTGGAAGATCAGCGCGTGGGCATTGACCATTCACTTGAACCGGAGAGCAATCCGAAAATGCTTGGCAGATACCACTTCACGCTTGCCCATGAAGTTGGCCATTGGCGGTTGCACCGCCGAAAGTTTCAGAAGCGCGTTGTTACGCAGCCGTCGCTTTTGCCCAATGACCCACATCGGCCCAACTATATTTGCCGCGACGGCGACAATGATCCAATTGAGCTGCAAGCCGACATGTTTGCTGCTTCGCTTTTGATGCCCGAAGCCATGGTCCGTCGAGTTTGGCACAGCCAATCAACAAACCATGGCGATCCGCTCTCACTCGATGAAATTCGCAAGTCGCTCACGCCAGCGATGGAATCGGAGCTCCAAAAGCGGCTTAGGTACAAGACTGGGGCAAGTGCAGAGGATGATGCAACATTCGAGGTTGCTTCTATGCCCATGGCCGAGATCTTCCAGGTGTCACCGGCCGCCATGCGCAAGCGACTTCAAAAACTGAATTTGCTCGTGAAACACAAGGAACGCTCGCTGTTCGACGGACTCGAATAGCCACCAGTGTTTGCTGAACACTTGACATATGGCAAAAACATGCTCTAATCTCGACATGTTTTGCTTTGGCTGTGCGTTGCAGCCATTTTTTTGAGGCAAAGCGTACAGTGTTCAGCAAACAGGTTGCCCCCCGGCGATTGCTGGAACCAGATCAGAGTGCCTGTGTCATCAGGCAGGAGAAAGAACAGACAGATGCATAAGCTAACATTTCACCCACTCGGAAACGCGGACAGTACGCGAATTGACCTAGAGAATGGCTCTAAGATTCTCATCGATTACGCGGATATGCGTGATCCGTTAGACTCGCAGGACAAACGAATCGATTTACCGAATGAGCTTCGAGCTGATCTAAAGAAGTTCAAGAAGGACAATTTTGATGTCGTCGTCTTCACGCACTTAGACCGCGACCACATCAATCGTGCGTCAGAGTTTTTCGAGTTCGATTACGCTGCCAAGTTCCAGGGTGGCGAGCGCATTAAGATGCCAATGATGTGGGTGCCAGCGGCAGCCATCCTGGAAGAGGCATGTGATGGGGACGCTGCGGTCATTCAAAAGGAAGCCAAGCACCGGCTTCGCGAGAACTATGGCGTCCGCGTTTTCTCCTCGCCAGGCATGCTTGATAAGTGGTTTCGAGACAACAAAATCACGCCAGCTGAGCGCGCACACTTAATCACGAATGCCGGAGAAACTGTCAAAGGTTTCTCGCTGGAAAAAGACGGAGTGGAATTCTTCTGCCACTCACCGTTTGCCACTAGGACCGCTGATGGAACACTATTTGATAGAAACAAAGACTCGATTGCGCTTCACATAACTTTTCGTTCCGGTGGTGTCGAATCTCGAGCGCTATTCCTGTCAGATCTTACCTACGATGTGATCGCGGACATCGTAAGGGTCACCGAATGGCATGCCAAGAAGGACAAGTCTCGCTTGGCAAGGCTGATGTGGGATATCCAGAAAATTTCGCATCACTGCAGCTACACTGCCCTCAGCGATGACAAGGGCAAAGACAAGACCAAGCCGGATGCAATGGTTGATCGGCTCTTTCGCCATTACGGTCAGAAGCACGGCGTGATCGTTTCGACTAGCAAGCCGATACCATCGGATGACAGTGATGTGCAGCCACCACATCGACAAGCCGCCAGCTATTACCGCGAAGTTGCCCAAGACGAGTTTCGCGAGTTCAAAGTCACAATGGAAACTCCCAGCAAGACGAGTCCCGCACCGCTTGTGATAAAAATCGACCAATTCGGGGTTACTCCGGAAAAGGCGATGCTTTTAGGGGTATCGTCGATCGCGAGTAGCCCTGCTCCTCGGGCTGGCGATGGTCGTGGAGCCTGAAGGATGGCTGACATAGATTCACAATACTATCCATCCCCTGGCGATCCGATTACGGTTGATCAACTTACGTCAAGCAAGGCACTTGAATTGGTTGCATACCTTTCCAGTCAAGCGGTCAACTTTGTCGATTTGGTCGAGTGTCGTCGCGACAGCGAGAACGATGTGGTTGTGGTTGGGATTGAACCCGAAGTTCCGCAACGCCCCGCGAATGACATCGCACGTCATGAGCGACTTGCCATTTACTTCGATCATGCCGACCGGAAACATCAACGGGTTCTGGCCATGCGTCGAAACTTTCCGCGAGTCATGCACACGAACGTAACGCCCGCCGGCTCGCCGGTGGAGCTATGTCTTTATGAGATCCCGTATAGCGAGCTTCGTCTTCAGTGGACGGCCGCGAGATTCATACATCAAGTCTCTCGTTGGCTTACGAAGACTGCTCGAGATGAACTCCACAATGAGGATCAGCCGCTCGAGCAGCTGTTCATCGGAGTTCATGATCGAATCATTCTTCCGAGGAGTTGCTTTACTGATTCGAGCGTCGATCCCCTGGTCGTTCGTAATGTTTTCGACAACGGAAACGGAATTGTCCTGATTGCGACCTCGTTGAACGAAAGTACTGTGGTAAATGCGAAGCCAAGCTTCACGCTGCTGACTTATAGAGCCAATCCACGAAGCCATGGGGCCATTCAATCGCTGCCTCGCACTCTTTCCGAGCTGGTTGAGTATTTAGGAGATGAAGGCGAGGAATTCCTCGAATGGCTTGCTTCGAAACTTAAAGAGTGCCAAAACGACCCGGCGATCGAAATGAGTTTGCCGCTGTTCTTAGCAGTGTATTTCCCCAAGCAGCGTTTTGCCGATTCAGCAATTGAGTCTGTTGAAACATGGACATTCGCTACGGAGTCGAATCTACTTGAGGTCGGTGCAGCGATTGGTTGCTTCGGTACCGAGAATAGCGACACCCAAGGTGGAATCATATTAGGCCGGGATGCGACCAAATCTGGACAGGGTATACAACTTGATATCTTCAGGCCGACGCTGCGGTTGAGTCTGTCGGACGGCGCATACTGCAGCGGTCTAGAAGCGGATTCAAATGAATATATCGCTGTTGGAGCCGGTGCGTTAGGCTCGCAAGTGCTGGGTAATCTGGTCCGGATGGGGCAGGGAAGATGGACTGTCGTCGATAAAGACATTTTCCTTCCTCACAATGCGACGCGTCATTGCTTAACGGGTCGAACAAGTGGCTGCGCTAAGGCCAAAGCAACAGCATTCCATCTCAACGCGATCTACGAGGAACAGCTCGCCACTTCGATAGTTGCTGATGCCTGCGATCTGGACAACGCAGAGCTAACTGAAAAGTACAGAAATACCGCTGCCATTTTCGACCTCGCTGCGTCGATTGCTGCCTCCAGGGCATTGGCAATCGATGTCAATGCTCAAGGTCGGCGAGTTTCATCGTTCCTATCACCGTCCGGACGCGACTCTGTGATCCTCGCAGAGTCGGTTAATCGGCAACCTCGTCTCGACTTGCTTGAGATGGAGTATTACCGAGCACTTGTTCATGATCCCCGGCTAAGCGGTCATTTAGACGTTCTTGGCGGTCAGTACCGTTATTCAAATTCTTGCCGTGATGTTTCTGTTCGCCTTCCACAGGACCTTGTTGCTCTTCATGCAGCCATAGCCGCCAGGCAGTTTAGGTCTTTGAATAACAACTTTATCGCCAGGGTCTTCCGCACCGATGACAATCTCGTGACAACAAGTATCGAGGTGGATGTAGCATCCTATAGAACACTTGTGGTCAACGGATGGACTCTGCAGGTTTCTGAGAGACTGATACGCAGCATGGCTCAAGAAAGAGTATCAACGCTGCCGCGTGAGACCGGAGGAGTACTCCTGGGGAGCATTGATCTAGCAAGGAGGTTGTTTTACATCGTTGATTCTTTGTCCGCGCCACCGGACAGTCAGGGCACCGAAACGTCATACCTCCGAGGTTGTGAAGGTTTGCTTGATTCGCTTGAAACCATTCGTGGGCAAACAGGCGGACAGTTAGAGTATGTCGGCGAATGGCATTCACATCCAGGACAATCGACGCGACCAAGCAAGCATGATGGTCAGCTTTTTGACTGGCTCGCTCAGCATCGGTTGATGGACGGCATCCCTGCTCTGATGGCAATTGTCGGCGAAGGCACTTCTCGCTGGCTTGTGGAACAAACCTCGAAATCAAAGGAGCTAAAACATGGATGAGAGAATTGGACTCGCATTGTCTGGTGGAGGTTTTCGAGCGGCAGCATTCCATTTGGGCGTGCTAAAGCGACTTGAAGAGTTGGAGATTTTGCAACGCATCACGCGCGTGTCAACTGTGTCCGGTGGATCGATTACGGGGGCACTATATGCATTGAAATGTCGACAACATGGAAACGGTAAACCGGGAGACTACGCGGTCGAAGCATTGATCTCGGATATGCGTGCAATTCTAACTAGCAGCTTTCGATGGCGAGCATTATTTGGCGACTGGCGGCGCAAGTTGCGTACCTCGGCCTCAATTGTTCGCGTTGGCACACGTGTCGGAATGGTATCGGAAACTCTAGATCGAGATCTCTTTTGTGGAGCGATGCTTTGTGAGGCACCACCTTGGCTGCTGGTCAATGCTACCAATGTTCTCACTGGAAAAGCATGGAGGTTCTTTTGCGATCGGGCGGGCGACTATTTGATTGGCGCGACAGATAAAACGGATTCGATTCTGCTCGCTGATGCAGTCACTGCCTCTGCGGCCTTTCCCGGTTTCGTTGAATGCTTGCCTTTCCGTACCCGATGGCAAGATCTCCGAGGGGAATTGCTGGATGACCGTTGGCAAAAGCCACCCAACAAGGGCACCGGAGAGTTCAGTAGATGGCGGAAGCAATACGGAAGAACAAGCGGAGAACTTACTGTTCCGTTGACAGATGGCGGGCTCTACGACAACGAAGGTCTAGAAGGGCTACGATCGAGTAGGATTACTCATGCGATCTATGCTTGCACCGCACCTCCCGAATCTTCAGACAACTCTCGATGGCGAGTTTCGAAAGCGCTTCGGCTGGTTGACATTTTGCACTCGCGACTTGGTGATCTTACCAGGCGATTGGCCCACGAGATGACTCATGGCATTCATCCCAATGATGCACGCCGGCGGCTACTGGAGATTGCGGATGAGATTAAGGATTCTAAGTTGCCCGATGCAGCACGGATAGTTGATGAGCTCTATTCCATCGCTGGCGTGGGATGGCCTCCCCGTGGACTTCAGTACCGTGCTTCCGCTCCCATATTGATACATCGTACGGATTTAGCCGAAAACGTCTTCGCAACATTCTCGCCTCCACTTGATGTTCCACCTGAGCATCGCGGATTGCATCCAGCCTTGGTTGATGCACTTGCGAGAGTGCGCACGGACCTCGACAGCTTTAGCCCATTCGTGATCGACCTGCTGATCTCTCAGGCTTACTTCCTCACAGATGCTCACATTCGCCTGGCCATGCCAGAGCTAATGCCTAAGCAATCTCCTAAGATTTGGGATTGGGCGAAGTCGACCATTGCTCAAGCAAACTCAAACGAGCGCACTGTACTGGCTGAGCTGGGCATGGAGTCTAAGAGGCATTGGCTAGGGCGATGAGGGCAGGTTGGTTTTAAGTGGGTTTAGACAGATTTGCATTCGAAATAATGAAGGTGACTTAGGTGATCAAACGAAAAATAGTAATTGCATTGATAGGGTGCCTATCGATGCTTGCCTTTCAAAGTCCTGTGGCAAGTCAAGATGCTGCAATTAAGGGAACCATCGAAAGGTCTCTGTTGCTGCCTGCCCTGGCTCTGGACCGTCTTCAGGCCGATCATAGCAATAATGGGCCGCTCCTTGTATCACAAGACGAACTCGACCAACTGATTCAACAAGATGGCGGCGGCGCATGCCCAATCGCAGCTGGTCTAATTGCTCAACAGACCTTGCGCTCAATGATAGGCTTTCCCCTGGATTTGCATCCACATCGAACCGCGCTTCGTCTCTTCCAAGAGAAGCCCGAATTAAAAGAGGGACGAATCAGTAACCAGCGATTTGTCGAGCTGCTCGCTTTTCTGTGCAAAGGCCTCGACGAGACGCCTGTGGCCATCACTACAGTGTCCGCTCCAACGAGCGAGTACGAAACTACTGGTACACGATGGAAACCAACTGAAGGACCGGACTTGTCCGTTGCTGCAGGTCAGATCAAGATTCTTGCCTACACCGTCACGACAGCCAACGGAACTGTCCGCGGCCGACATTTTGTTCTGCTTCAGGGCGGTGATGGAAATCAAATCTCGTTTGTGAACCCAGGTAAGCCAACGAAGGACTACACGTTTATCGTCGAACATCGCGGCGATTCGTCTGAGCCGAAGCGAAAGGTGTTCTTCCACAGCCCTGCAGGATTCGACAAAACCAATCAGACTTACGAGCTGAATACGATTTTCACCATTAGGCTGATCAATAGCGAGCCGGGAGATTCAGGAAGAGAGGACGTTTCAGTCCAGGGAATCAAAGAAAAGATTGATCAGTTAGCAACCCTCCTTCGACAGCAGGGCGATCTCACTAACCCAACTGCTTGGCGTCAGCATGGTGCAGCGTTTGGATTGCCAAGCTTGGATCTACCAACCGAAGTCGGCGGAAGCGGTTGGTCAACTGTGGACATGCTCGAAGTCTTCCGACATGCAGGCAAACACAATCTCAACCTTCGTGATGTTGTTGGAGCCGCTCATGGCCGACCATTGGCGAAGTCGAACACTGCATACGCAAAACGCGTCTTGAATGACATCGTCGCCGGCAACGCGTATGTTGCGGTTGCTATCACCGAGCCAGACGCTGGCAGCGACATGAGAGCGATGGAAAGTCGTGCTACGAAAGTCGGAGATGGGTTTGCGTTGAACGGTCAAAAACTGTGGAATGCTCGCCTACGACAGGCCACGCACGTTGTGCTGTATACCCTGTCATCAAACTGCAAACCCGGAGCGCGCACCGCCTTCTTGTTGCCAATCGATCACCCTGGTCTGGAAATCGTTGATGAGTACGCCCACGGATTGACAGGTAACTCTTTCGGTGGCTTGAGATTCAGAGACATGTCCGTCGGGCGAGAGTACGTTCTGGGTGAAGACGGCGATGGTGGGGAGATCTTCAACGAGCATTTTCTGTTCTGGCGATTGATGCAGTCAGCGGCCGCTATTGGATGCGGAGAGGCCGCTCTTCAGCAAATGGCCGATCGGATTAAGGAGCGACAGGCTTACGGTGGTCCAATTGGTCGCTTCACGCACTTACAGCAACCAATCGGCGAATACACCACAAAGCTCCAAATGGCGATGGCACTGGCGCGGGAAGCAGCAGAACTCATCGACCAAGGAAATTACGAAGCCGCGTCTCCGCTGGTCAACGGCATCAAGGCAGAAGGCGTCGAGATTGCTTTCGCCGCTTCCGATGCGGCAATGCGTGCTCACGGAGCCCTCGGATACAGCCGCCAGGTTGACCTCGGTGATCGCGTTCGCGACCTCATGGGCCTACGAATCGCAGACGGAACAACCGATGTGATGAGGATGGAAGTCGTTCGCTCGGTCTACGGCACCGACTTTTGGAAGATGGCAATTCGAAGTTACAAATCAAGCGAGCAAGAAAAAGGCACGGAAAAAGACTGAACCAATTCGCATCAACCAGACTTTTCCCGCTAGGTGCTGCCGCGCGAAGGCTCTCTGGATTCGATACAATCTCGGGGAAAAAAGGAACTTTAGCGGACTAGCGAGGAATGAATGACGGGACGATCTATTCGGATTTATCTTGTTGACGGTGATGCTTCAGGTCTACTGACCGCCGAGGTTATGAATTGGTCCGGCAAGTTCGTTGTTGCGCCGCGTACGATGCTGAAGGAGCTTGCTACACGCGACGAAGTCTCGCGTACTGGCGTTTATGTCCTTGCTGGTCCAGATCCCGAAAACCCTGCGCAGGACATGATCTACGTTGGTGAGGGCGACAATGTATTCAAGCGAATCACGGCGCACGACAAGGACCCCGACAAGGAGTTCTGGACTCGGTGTGTTGCCGTAATCAGCAAGGACTTAAACCTAACCAAAGGTCACGTTCGATTTCTGGAAAGTCGACTAATCGAAAAGGGGCATGCGTCAGGAAGAGCACGCGTGTGTAACGGGACCGCGCCTCCATTGCCCCCGATGCCCGAACCTGATGTCGCTGACATGGAAGGCTTCCTTGCCCACATCGAACTGGTGCTGCCAGTACTTGGATTTGACTTTCTGAAACCTAGGCCGAATTTGCGTCCGAACGGCAACACAGATTCCGTCAAGACATCACCGGTATTCGAATTCACGTCAGGTGAGGCGACAGCAAAAGCGCAGGAGATCGATGGCGAGTTCGTGGTCTTGAAAGGGTCGACGGCACTGGCAACGCCCAAGGACAGCTGGACAAGCTACCGCGGCCTCCGCGATCGATTAATCGAAGACCAGAAACTCGTCGCTATTCCAGATCGAGATTTGTATCGCTTTGCCGAAGACGTGCCTCTGAAAAGCCCAAGCGCTGGCGGTGCAATTGTCTACGCCGGGAATATTAACGGCAGGATCGTATGGAAAGTGTCGGGTACGAATCAGACCTACGCAGACTGGCATCAATCACAATTGCCGTCCGTGGTAGAGAACTCTGATAGCTAATAGCGCCCCAGCGCTCTGCAGGCGTTATTCCTGCGGGGTATACAAGCCGCCCGAACGTTTCGTTCGTCGATTGGCCCAGAAGATTTCGTCGGATGGTCGTAACTCAAAGTCATAAACACATGCTACAGATACCATTCCTCACAGAACTTGATTCGCGCGCCGCGGTGAAAGGCTCACGCGATCCGTTAGGCATTCAGCAGATTTGGACTCGTCTAGGTCGAAACGTAATTGGAAATTTGACAACGGTAAGTAACTCGGTTCGTGATTTTACGACCCTGCTGGTTGGCTACTACTTTACAGAGCAGTTGTCGAAGGAACTTGGAGTTGGATCAGAGCTTTCTGTCTTCTTGAAGTGGGAACAACTCGCCGCTTATTCTCGTGCCCACGTCAATGGTGATTACTCCTTTCGTGGAACAGAGAAGGTTCGCAAGAGCCTATCCGAGGGCTCTCGGGTGGTGTTGTCGGATGACCGGGCACATCAAATTTTGGGCAACCAAAAGATATATGGACTTTGGGGCTTGTACACGATGCCCTCGCGTGCCTCTGGATTGGTCGATGACGATCCACCCAGACTCACGCCGAGTGCGATCGAGTTCGTTGAGAAGAACTACATACCGCTGCTGGAGAAATCCTGTGGTCGCGATGCAAAGCGAATCCGCGAGCTGTTAATGCAACGACAGTCAAAGATCGATGTAGACCGGGGCCATGCTGATGTCGTTGCCGGCGTAGCCAAGCTGCTTCAGCGAAAGCTATCTACTCATGAGAAGGAGTTCTATCGTTACCACTTGCTGCTAGGCGGGCCAGAGAATTCCACGGCGGGCAAGCAGGCAAGACTAGCCGAGTTATTGTCGACAACGCTCGATGACAAGGACTTCACTTGGAGCCTCGCCACAGTGACGGCATTATCTCAAGAGGCACGAAATCGCGATGACGCTTGGCAGCCTTTGGCGAATGATCTTTATCGAATAAAAACCAGTGAAGCTGTGCTTGCTCCCGTGTCAGCGCTGTTCACCTACATTCTGGGGCTCGACGGAAAGCCAATCTCTTCGCTGGCGGATCGCATCTCGAATGAATGGCAAGGCGGACTCCAGACGGTAGTACCTGATGATTTTCGAGAGCTTCGCAACGATCTTGGTGTTACAGATTCTATGACGGCTAATCGATGGATCGCCATTGCTGATGCGTTGCACGCCGGCGACTACAAGACGCTGGTGCACCGCCTTGTTGAGCAGAACACCCACGTAATGGCTTCTCGTGGAGGCTCACCGTGGGTTGAGCTTGACTCGGGCAAACTTCGAATTCGATTCCGAGATGAACATGGTTCGCTGCCCAAACGCGATTCCATTAGTGCGCTTTGGCGTTTCCCCTACTTCTTGGATTCGATGCGGATCATGGCTGACACACTTAAGGAGAAGCAAAGTGGCTGATATTCCGCGAGCAGTACTTTCTGAACAATTCCAAGAGAGAATGCAGGGTAAGCGGCTTGTTTCAGCTGTGTTCTTAACGTTTCAGTTTGATGCCGGCTTCTTTGAGCAAGAAGTATTGCCAGTCTTCTTGGATGTTCCGCTTAGCCATGCCACTGCGATTCGATTGGTTCAGATTGAGGCCGCACTTCGCGAGTTGCCAGGTAACATTGCGATCTATTACGACGCCAATGGCCTTGTAACGGGTGACGCTGGCTCAGCTAAATTGGATGTGAAACGCATTCCCGTGCAGCATCGTACAGGGATATTCCATCCCAAGAATGTGTTTTTGTTGGTTGAAAATGAAGAAGCGGATGAAGAAGGAGTGCATACCCGCTCACTGATCATTGCATGTATGTCAGCAAATCTAACCCGATCCGGTTGGTGGGAGAATGTTGAATGCTGTCACATTGAGGAGCTTGTCGCCAATGATCGCTCCCGTATCCGAGATGACTTAATCGCTTTTCTTGATTCACTCCGGCGCAAGACGCCTGCCGAAGCCGAGCACTTGGCAATTCGCGAAATCATCAGCTTCTTGAAGGACACGGAACAGCGACAACAAAAATCGTCTTCTGGACGATTGCTGACTCACTTTTACACAGGAAAAGAGTCCTTTCCAGACTTTCTAGATGCAACCGCAGGGGCACTGCTGCGCGGCACCTACATGGAAATAATCTCCCCGTATTTCGATGACAAGTCGGACTGCCAGCCGCTGCTGGATTTGATCGAGCGGTTTGAACCAAAGGAGGTGCGTGTGTTTCTACCTCGCTCACCGGCTGGCGAAGCTTTGGTTCGTGAAGAGCTGTATTCCTCCGTTGCATCACTCCCAAACGTCCAGTGGGGAAAATTTGAACGTGATATGACGAAGCTCGGGAGAAGCGATGACGCAGGTGAACGGATGGTACACGCAAAGGTGTATCGCTTCTTCACAATGAGCCCCAAACGAGAAATCTGCTTTGTTGGCTCTGCCAACTTGACGTCATCGGCGCATCGTAACGGAGGAAACGCCGAAAGCGGATTCATTGTTGATATCGATTTACCGCGCAAGCCCTCTTTCTGGTTGGAATCAGACAAAAAGCAGCCTACTGAGTTCAACAGTCGAAAGGAGGACGAAGCAGCTGCTGCCAGTGGTGGAACAAAGTTGAATCTGCGTTATCACTGGAACCGCAAGGCAGCTGAAGTTTTCTGGGACGCGCCAGATCATTCTTCCGTCTTGAGAGTTGAGGCTCGTGGCCTTCCAATCGCTTCCTTTGAAAACCTGCCGCCACGTTCATGGACGGAAACGTCGACCGACGTTGCGAGCAAGATAGAATCCGCTTTGGTTGAAACCTCATTGTTCTCCGTTTTTGGCGAGAGCGATCACGAAGCGTTTCTGCTCGTTCAAGAAGAGGGCATGTCGCACAAGCCGTCCCTACTAATGAATCTTACGGCGGCAGATATTCTGCGATATTGGTCTTTGTTGACGCCCGCACAGCGCACCGCGTTTCTCGAAACGAAACTGCCCGAGCTGATCGGTTCTGGACAAGGTGCTGACCTTGTCGCTCGTGCAAAACTGGTGCTCGAGCATGACACACTATTTGACCGACTTGCAGGTTTCTTTCACGCATTCACCTGCCTAGAACAAGCTGTCAACGAGGCGATTGAGTATGGCAAGGTCAAGGAGGCTGACTATCGCTTGTTCGGCATGAAATACGATTCGCTTGGTAACTTGCTCGATAAGGTAGCTTCATCTTCTGAGGGCGTTGACGCCGTTGATCGCTACGTAATCGTGATGTGTGCACGTCAAATCTGTCAGCAAATTGCCAAACGCTTTCCTGACTACTGGAGCGAACACTCCACCGATGTGAAAGCACTAAAGGATCGAATCGAAACTTTGCGATCGGTTCGACATGAATTGACCGAGAACACGGACGATCTGACCGGCTTTCTTGATTGGTTTGATCGTTGGTTCATGCATCGAGCTGAACAGCAGGAGGCTGAAGTATGATTGACGTTGAGCTTGCGCGAGAGTTACTCGATTTCGGCGCGAGAATCGGACCAGGCCGTAGAGCGGACGAACAACTCGAAGGTGCTGTTGCATTACACAACATTCTAGCCAAAACGGGCGTCGCTTACCTTGCTGATGAAGTGGGAATGGGAAAGACCTATGTCGCGCTGGGTGCCCTTTCCTTGTTCAGACATTTCAATCCTTCCTTCCGCATATTGATTCTTTCACCTCGTCGTAATATTCAGCAAAAATGGATGAAGGAACTACGCAACTTCGTTGCAAACAACGTTCGATTCTCCGACCTCAGAGTCAAGGCACTTGATGGTAAGCCAGCTCGTGAGTTGGTGAGTTGCGAGAACCTACTCGACTTAGTTCATGAAGTTTCAATTGACCGCGACCGAGATTTCTTTGCTCGGTTAACTAGCTTCAGTTTGCCGGTCGCTGGCAAGGATTTCGTCGATTCGAATGTCTCGCGCAGGTTTCGAGACGAAATACGGAGGTACCTGCCATGGTTGCGTGACGAGATTTTTGACCTGCGGAACAAGAGTGCATTCAAAGACAACGTTGCCAAGGCGTTGTGTTGCGCGCTGCCAACTTTCGACTTGGTAATCATCGACGAGGCACACAATCTTAAACATGGATTCGGCGAGAGCGTTTCGTCACGAAATCGCGTGCTTGGACTCGCGATGGGGCATTCAGGTGCCACTGTGGACACAAAGCTCTTCCCAAACTACGGCCCAAGAGCCAAGCGAGTCTTGTTCTTATCCGCGACCCCTGTGGAGGAGAGTTACAAACAGCTTTGGAACCAGTTGGACATGTTTGGGCTGGGGCAAAACCATCAAGAACTCGCCCAGCACGGTACCGAAGAAGAGTCGAAGAAGAAGGCTGCGAGTACCTTCCTGATTCGTCGGGTAACTGCCATGCGTATGGGGGAGCAAGAATACACAAAAAATCAGTACCGCCGTGAATGGCGACGAGGTGGCGTACACCAGCACGACGCGCCGATCGCCGTAAGCGATGTGAGACAACGACTGATTGTTGCCTTGGTCCAGAAAAAGGTCTCCGAGCTCCTCGGTCACGAACGTTTCAACTCATCCTTTCAGATAGGCATGCTCGCTTCATTTGAAAGTTTTCTAGAGACCGCGAAGCTTAAGAGCTCTGATCAAGAAATATCGAACTTTGACGACGCCGACCAAACTAGTGACGCGACTGAAAAGGAAGGAGTGGACGTCGGCGACATCAATAAGCTTGCTAGGTCTTACCGAACGACATTTGGCAAGGAGATGCCGCATCCAAAGATGGATGCACTCGTCGATGCATTGTCTGACAGTTGGACTCGCGGTAGGAAGTCCCTGGTTTTTGTCCGTCGTGTTGCTTCTGTCAAAGAATTAAAGCGAAAACTCGATGAACGCTACGACGACTGGATCATCAAGCGGCTCAAAGCTGGACTTCCACTCTCGATGCATGATCGCCTTGAACAGCTCTTCAATCAGTATCATCAAGAGAAGCTAGTAAAAGAAAACTCGCGTTCACAGGCTGTGCCGAGCCAAAGCAGCGAAGAGTTGGATCATGGTGGTGTAGATACGTTTTTCGCTTGGTTCTTTAGGGGAGAGGGCCCGCGAGGTGTGATAAGCGGCGCAAACATACAGCAACGATTTATACAGCGGCGCGCAGCATACGCGACATTCTTTGGTGAAAACTATGTTGCATCGCTACTGAACTGCCAGCCGGGTCAAGTTGAGACAACGCTTGCGGCAGCTTTGCGTTTGTCGACCGAGGAACTCAGGAATGGACTTCGCTATCGATCGAGAAAGTACTTGAGTAGTGCTAAGAAGCATCCGCGAGCGGATCGTTTTGAGGCAGTACAGGCGGCGGCGATTGAGTGGCTGCGAGATTCGGATGGGCCACTTCAGGAGCGAGCACAAGTAGTCTGGCATGAACGCTTCGAGTCTTCCCTTCAAGCCAAACGGGCTACGGAAGCGCCGGAAATTGGAAATTGGCTTGAGCTAAAGACGTTCTTCACTGAGATTCGCCATAGAACGGCTCTGAAGAATCGTATTTTGCCAGATGCAAGAGTTACGGACTTTGCAAAGAGTTTTCGTGAGACTGAACTTCGGTCGCAATTACTTGCGAGCGCCGCACGATTGGGGCACGGCCTCATCGACCTGTACCTAATGACAATGAGTCGACTGAACAGTTTTGAACTGCGGACACAGGAGACGACAGATGAAAGCGAGGAGAATCCTGAAGTTTCCAGGATCGACGAATATCTTGAATTGCTTCAATCGCAAATGGATAAACCATTGTGCGAGCGTTCATGGGGCGCATTTGATGAACTGTCGTCAATTGCGGAAAATTTCGAACTGATCCTCGATGTCAACGCTCCAGGGAGCCTTTCTCAACCTCTCGTCGAGTCTAGTCGAGCTTTTGGACAGTTGCTTAAACAGCAGCAACCTACAGGCGGCATGTCAGGCCAGGTCAATCAGACGTTGGTTCGGCAGTTTCGGATGCCGGGATACCCTTTTGCACTCATCACCACGGACCTGCTTCAAGAAGGTGAGGATCTGCATACATTTTGCTCCGAAGTTCATCACTATGGGATATCGTGGACGCCGTCTGCGATGGAGCAACGTATCGGACGGATTGACCGAGTACGGTCGCATACCGACCGCAGGATTTCGGCAAGTGCGGATTTGGAGATGAACGGCGCAGACAAGCTGCAAGTCTATTTCCCGCATCTTGAAGATACCGTTGAGGTGCTCCAGGTGCAGCGTGTTCTGGAACGAATGAATACGTTCATTCGTTTAATGCACGAAGGACTCACTGCCACTGGCCAAGAGCAGAAGACAATTGATGCAAAGCAAGAGTTCTTGAAGATGCGTCAGTTCGTCGAGCAAATTGACGGCAGGCTGCACAGCGCATTTCCCATTAAGCCCGAACACCTTAAAGGCTCGATCCGCAAACTTGCTGTTGAACCGGGCTATTCGAAGCTTGTCGTGGAACGCTTTTCAAAACTGAGTCAGCAGCAACTGCCTGATCTTGAGATTGAATGGGAGAAGCCGACCACATCGACTCAGCTGACAGGAACCGTCCGACTTGGGAAACGAATCCAACCGTTTACAGTCTTGCTTCAGTCTATCGGCAGCAGACCGTTAGTAAGGTGCATTAGCCCCGTGGGTTTAGTCGTCCCTGCGGATATTGAGTTGAGCATTAGCGAAGCTGCCGCTCGCATCGGATGCAAGGTCGGAGCAATTCTGACTTCTGACGAGCGTACGTACGATCTGACGGTAGAGGGTGAAGTAACGCTAGCGGAAGACACGGATTCTGATTTGCATCGATTCAGAAGCCTGATTGGAAAAGTGGTTCGCCAGGCTGATCTCTTGGAACAGGAGTTCTTACCACAGGTGGATGAGGTCCTGGATACGTTTCGCGATGATCTTTTGAGGGAGGCGTCGAATGAGTCTTGATTGGTCTCTCTTGTGCGCCGGAAGTGATTTCCAGGTGCAGGGATCGGAGATAAGTGTTGCATTCTCTGACGATCGCTCACACAAAGTGTCGCTTCAAGAGTCTGACGATGAGTACTTGCTTACCGCCATTGTTGCTTGGCCCGCTGTAGTGGCGACTATTCCCGACATTGCTATTTCCGTGTGGCAAAGGAATCGCACGGTGAGCCTAATCGGGTTTCGTATCGATAAACGTGGGCGGCTGATTGCAGAAAGCTGTGCACCAAAGAATGGGTTAGCAGCGGATGAGTTCCAGTTCTACGTCAGGCATCTCGCGATCGAGGCAGATCGGTTCGAGTACATGCTGTCAGGACGAGATACGCATTGAACTTGATGAGTCGGCGATATGATCGCAAGTCGCTGATCGCACGCGCCAAGCGAATAACCCCGAGGCTCTCTGACGCCCTTTCCGCAGGTTATTCGCAGAAAGAGCCAAAGAGCCATAACCCAGCCCAGAGAAAACAGGGGAGTTTCGTGAGGTGTCGGTCCCACTCAACTACTCTGTTGGGTTAGGAAACTGACCGCAGTAGGTTATTTGAAGAAGCCGGTGTCTTGCAGCAACGCAAAACACCGGCTTTTTTCGTGTTTTCCTGCAATGTCCCAGGTCTCGAACAATCTCCAGAGACGCGATTTCATTCCACGCCAGCGGTATCGAAACGTTGGATCAACAATCACAGGAGGTCTAAGGGGCACCGTAAAACGCAAACTGAACGTCAGCATCGCTTCTCGAGGTCGCATCACAATTGGCCCTATCGATCCTAATGCGGAACCGTCACGACCAAGACCAACCAAACGAACACCTCGTATCGCCAAGTTGATGGCTCTCGCCATCCGGTTCGATGAAATGCTCCGCACTGGCGAAACGTCAGATACTATCGAACTCGCCCGCCGTGGACATGTGACGCAGCCACGCATGAGCCAGATCATGGCACTCAACCAACTCGCACCCGACATCCAAGAAGCTCTGCTCAATCTCCCAGCGACAAAGGGCAAGCCCGAGATCCACGAGAAGCGGCTCCGCCCGATCGCAGCGATGCTTACCTGGAAAGAACAGCGAGCTGTGTGGAAGCAAATCTGCGATGAGATTGGGTTCCAAAACCACGTCATGGAAGAGTCTGTCGATCAAGTCTGACAAATTATTTCTGCCGGTTTTTCCTGCCGAATCTGAATAATTCAGCAAATTTCCATTTTCGTGTGACCAGAGGTGTCAAAGAGGTAGCTTCAATACTCCCACTACATTACCTAAAGCTAGCAATAGCGAGATTCAGATCAGCATTCGGCGCGGCGATCCGTTCAAACGCAAGCCCACGATTGATGACGACGGCATGGATGCGCTTACGTTTCGCGAGGCTCGGAAGGACTCAATGATCTACGACCTGAGCGAAGAAGTACTGATGCTCAGTTCGAGCTTGAAGAGCACCTACCCAGTGTACTGTCGCATCTTCGGTAATCTGCTATTCGACGATCCGCAGTACTTTGGAATCTTCTCTCGTTATACGCTCGCGCCGCTCATGGAACTCGGCGAGGACGCCTTGTCACCATGCGAAATCGATGCCATCGAAGAGATCGTCTTGCTCAACTATCGCGTTCTGCTGGGTGGACCGTTCAATCGCTACATCATTCATGGTGCCGACGATTTCTTCGCAGATCTCAAGTGGCGCGGCGGGACGTTTTAAGCCGAAGGGCCGTTGGATCGTGCGACCTTTCGGATCAAGTATCGCCACGCCAAAGCACGTCGGACGTTGTCGTTGTACACCGGCAATACTTCGGCATACACACGCGATGAAAATGCACGCCACGTAGAGCAGTGGCTGCAGTTACGGAGGTTTGTCATGAAGACGGGTGCAAGGGCAGCAAAAGGAGTGAACACGGATGACCAAGCTGTGGCGAACTATTGAGGAATCGCCATTGCTCATGGAGGTCAAGGATGTTTGGCGTGAGCGGCTCGGGAAGGAGTTCGAGCCGCTAGGCCGCTTTCTCGAGGCCACGAACATCGTTGCATCGCGATTGCCAGGTCTTACGCCATGGTCGACTTTCAAGGTCATTGAAAGCAATGAGCAGTTCGTGGCGTTCTGTGAAAGCACCGGCGATTCCAAAGTTGTCTCGCGCACCGATGTGATTTGCCATCAGCTCAACAGCAGGCAACTCGCAACGGAGTTAAATGCTGCGCTGAGTCTCGGCCGAAAGCCAAATCTCGCGAACTTATCGCATCGATACTGGGTGTGACGCTTGAGAACCGACTGTCGGGCTACGTCTTTCAGCGCAAAGGTAAGCATCGAATGCTTGCGTTCAACAGCGAGATCGAGATCACAGCTGAAACAAACGGCAACTGGTACATCGAACAACTGCTCGCCAAGCCCAACCTTGCGTTTCGCTGTACGCACCTTGAAGCGTTGCTGGCTGGCTTAGCAGAGCAGACTTCCACAGGTTCCATCGGCGAAGTGGTCGACATGGAGACCCTCAAAGGCTACCGCGATCGCTTGCGGGAGATCGACGAAGAGCTTGAGGAAGCGACAAGTTTCAACGATCCGGCGCGACAGGAGAAGCTTGGCGATGAACGCCAAGCCATTCTGGATTAGATCAAATCGGCCCAAGGTCTGGGTGGACGCGTTCGCCAGAAGTTCGATGCCGAGCGTTCACGAAAGACGGTCTGCAAGGCGATCTCGCGATCGATCGAAGCGATTGAGAAGGTGCATCCCGAACTGGGACTGCATCTCCAAAAGTCCATCAATATCGGCCTCGAGGTCAGGTACAGCCCTGACGCCGTCATCGACTGGCTGTTCTGAAGCTGCGAACTGGACAATCGCGATGTTTTCGCGAAAACAGACTATCTTTTCGTGTACTAGGCACTTTTCCCGAGTGAGAAAATGGACGAAAACACGAAAATCGACCCGCAGTTGATGCTTGACCGGCTGCACTCCGGGGAGCCTTTGCTGCCGCCGCTGGTCATCCGTCACGCGAGTTTCGAGTCGGATCGAGCGATCGACGCACTACTTGAGGTGGCGTTTAACGGTGCCGCTGATACCGAACGATTCAACATTGAGTGCAAGACTCGATCCACGAAGGAGGATTTTCAGAAAGCCACTCAGAACGCTGCAGACAACGCCAGGCGGCTCGGTAGTCATCCGTTGATCTACCTTCCGTACTTGTCACCGGATCGACTAGCAGAACTTGAGAGTATGGCTGTCAGCGGAATCGATTTGTGTGGCAACGGCATTGTCTACGTTCCCAATCGCATCTGCGTCGTGCGCACAGGTCAGCCCAATCTCTATCCCGATTCACGATCCGTCGCGAATCCCTTTCGAGGGCGCTCAGGGCTTGTTGCGCGGATGCTGATCGAAAAGCCCAATTGGGAAACACTGAGCGAATTGACTGAAGGAATCGCGAAGCATGCGCAGCTAAAGGGCCCTTCGCTTTCTCAAGTTTCCAAAACGATCTCCGCATACGCTGAAGAGTTGCTCGTGCTCAAAGATGGAAATACTATCCGTCTTGCCGATCCCATTCGGATGCTGGATCAACTGGGCAAGAATTGGCGATTGAATCCATCTGGTCGAAATCGCTTCTATCGCAGTTCAAAGGGCACACTGAAGTTGAGCGAACTATCCAACTCAACAAAACTTGCTTGGGCGTTAACCGGCGAGTCCTCGGCGACACGCTATTGCACCATCGCACAAGGTGGACCATTGAAAGTGGCTGTTAGCGACTTGAAGTTGGCTGAATCGCTACTTTCGTTGACGCCTGAGAGTGTCCCCAGCTTCGCGGATATCCGACGATGTGTCGCTGAAGATCGCGACTTGAATGCCGATTCGGAGCGAAGTCCCAACTGTATTGATTAAGCTAACCTGCGTAACCGGCCAAAGAAGTGCCTTGTTTTGACAAGATTTTCAGGATGAACAGGATTGGGTGGAGTGGGATTTGATCATCCTGTGTATCTTGTAAATCATGTCTAAGATTTGGGGAAACCGTGGTGCAGATAGCGGTTTTCAGCGGGGAAGCATTGAGAAAGTGATTCGTTCATGATATTCCGACTGCTATTGGTCTTTTTGTTCGGGGTAGTTCCCTTTTCTGGGATCGTCCCTGGTGAGACGAAGGTTGTGTTGCATTCTGTTGATTTTCCTTTCGACGGTGGTACCTACCATGATTATTCACGTGGATATGGATGCCTTCTACGCTTCTGTTGAGCAGAGGGACAATGCCGAACTCTGGGGGATTCCCGTTGCCGTGGGTGGTTCGGCCGATGGACGGGGGGTGGTGGCTGCGGCTAGCTACGAAGCGCGTGTCTTCGGGGTGCGGAGCGCCATGGCGATGAGTTCCGCGTTGAAGATGTGCCCCCATCTGCGTGTCGTTCGTCCTCGAATCGATTACTACGCGAAGATCTCGAAACAGATTCGGGAAATCTTCGAAGAGTTCACTCCCCTCGTCGAGCCTCTCTCCCTCGACGAAGCTTTTCTCGATGTGCACCCGACAGCCCACCTCTTTGGTGGAGCCTCTGCGATCGGGTTGAAAATTAAACAAGGGATCTACGAGAGACTTCAACTCAACGCATCCGTAGGAGTGGCCCCGAACAAGTTTGTTGCAAAGATCGCAAGCGACTTGCGCAAGCCGAATGCATTCGTCGTTGTCCCTCCTGACGAGATCGACATGTTTCTGGAACCCCTTTCCATCGACCGGATTTGGGGGGTGGGAGCGGTCACGGGGGGCCAACTGAAACGCTTTTCGTTACGAACCATCGGCGACCTGAAACGCCTTTCCCAATCGGACTTAGAGGCAATCGTTGGTTCAAGCAACGCAGAACGATTTTGGCAACTCGCACGAGGCATCGACCCACGTAGCGTGGTCCCTTATCGAGAGGCGAAGTCGATCTCCAGTGAGATGACATTCCCAACCGACCTCACCGATCGTGAACTCATTGCAGGAAACCTCGCGTTGCTAGTGGCGGGTGTTACGCGGCGGCTGCGAAGCCACGGTTGGAAAGGGAAAGGAATCGAACTCAAGATCAAATACCACGACTTCCAGACACTGAACCGTTCGATGATGCTCCCCCAGCCGACCGACTTGACCGACGACCTTTGGCAAGCTGCCCAAACCCTATGGCAAACCAAAGTCCCCCAAGACCATCGCCCCATTCGACTGATAGGCTTCGGTATCCATCACCTGGCTCACAATCCTTACGAGCAACTTTCTCTCTTCGACCAAGAAGACCGCGCGAAAAAACGAGAGCTCGACAAAGTCACCGATACCATCACTGCCAAATTCGGCAAACAGGCGATTCGGAGAGCGAACATGAACAGTGATAACAGGAGCGGCGGGTAAGCAAAGCACTCGTCGAAAGCGTGCGTCATTAATCCTCGGATTTCAAGAATTTATCCGCAGATTTCTCCGATTATCGCAGATTGCGGAATGGACGTTGGATAACCAGAGGCGGCGACTAGATATATGGAATATCCGCCTTGGGTTCCAATTGCTTGCGTCTAGTTGTTTCAGGGATTGGTTCCGGTTTTCAATCGCGTAGCGATGACAGCACGTAGCCGTGGGCGTCAGCCCACGGTTGCCCGGCCCCACATGGTTTTGAGCCGCGAATGCGGCGCCAGCACCTCTCGAATCGGTTCGGTGCTGCCGCCGCATTCGCGGCTCGAGAAGCTCATCGGTTCGGAGTCCGTGGGCTTACGCCCACGGCTATTGGGCTGCCATCGCTACGCGATTCCAAACCAAGATCATTGCACATCTGGATCTCGGACTTCCAGGAAATCCAGATGTGTCGCCCTCCGGGCTTGCGGAGATATAGGTTTTCTATCCGGTGGTTTACACCACCGGCAAGGATGTGCCGCCCTCCGGGCTAAGAGGATACGAAGCATCCGATTTCCTCTCGGGGACCTCTGCGATTCTCCGCGTCCCCTGCGGTTAAAAACGGAATAAATCCACGCATTCAAAAATCCGTTTCAACACCAACTTTTTGACAGCCCAGGACGAGCCCCGGTCGGACGGAAAACGCTCAATTTCGCAGGAAGAAAGGATTCAGAGCGTTCGCCAATGCGCGGGCCTACTGCATAGGGATGACTTTCGGCGTCAAAACGACGATCATCGTAGTCTCCGCGTCAGCGCCTGGCTTGTTATCGAATACTCGAGGAATGGCCACGGCAACCGATTCTCCGGCGGCGAGCGTTACCGAGGAGCTTATTTCATACTGCTCCGTTGAAGGGACCTGTACCGTGAATTGAGGTTCCGAATTGTTCGCAGCCTTTATTGGCAGGTTCGCATAGGAGACCTTACCAATGCTGGATGCAATGACTTTGAAGCCCAAGGTGACACTATCCTTTTCGCCAACTTTCGGCGTGAGAATAAGACTGAGCCCTTCGTCCACGAATGAAACGACGGGAAGCATTCCAGCATCGGATTTGGGATCAATGCCCGTAACAAAGGGACGCTGTACTTGGTCCGCTATAACCGCCGTTTGACCATCCCAAAGCGTTACCCTCGGTGCAAACAGGGTATTGCCTCTACTATCTTCCGATACTGTTCGAATCAACTGCAAGAGCTCTGCATCGTCGATACGAGCGGCAATAGCCGGTCCCAAACCTCGAACGATCAGCCCGTCGATTCTTCGCTCGGTCCACTCAATGGAACTCGCGGTTTCCATGTTGGTTTGAATAAACCTCGCTTCGATACCAATTTGTCCCGCCTCGCCTTCCTTCCAAATGTCCAGTCGTTGCTTCAGCCTTCGATGCTGGCCAGTGGTTAGTTCTGCCGAAAGAGTATCGCCATCAAGATGTAGCTTGTCCTTCAAGTCCATCGGGAAGGGGATATAAGCAGTCAACCGCTCCAGAGACACTATCTCGTCCACAGACCTCTTTGGCATTGTCTCAAAAATGGAAGTTAGATCATAGGTTTCCACAAATGTTGACCCATCAGTTTCTAGCTCGTCGATGGGATCGAACCACAACGGAAGAACTTCCCGCTCGGTTGAAGCGTTTGAAATCAGATTGACTACCGGCATGTGAAGATCTTTTACTTCCCGAGCGTCCGTCAGGCCAACGAACGCAATTGCCCCTACAAGCCCAGCAGATAAGCACTTCGCGAAAGCGCCGTTCGGCTTGCTATCTCGCATCAACAACTCAACGCGCTGCTTCAGATGCTTGCCCGATGCAAAGGAGATCATACCTAGCGTTGGCAAACTCTTTGCCGCAGTACTTTCTTGAGCCAATCGAAGCAGTAGTTCTCCGTATTGGGTAACTTCGTTTGGCGATGAGCCCTTTAAGGCCAGCCGGTCCGCTGAAGCCTCCACAGCAGCACGTAAACGATTCGCGATCATCCAAACGATTGGATTGAACCAATGGAATGCACAGGCGATCGAAGCGATAATCGTGACGGGAATATCGCGGCGACGAATATGAGCAAGCTCATGGCGAACCACCCAACGCAATTCTTGTTCGTTCAGTTTTTCATTGAGTCCAGGCGGAAGACAGATGGTCTGTCGAAATAGCCCGAATACCGCTGGCGCCGCGATCGACGGTACTTCACGCAATGCTGGTCTTCGACCTACCCCTAAGGAATCGCACTCCCGAAGCACCAAATCGATGAGGTGTCGATCTTCCAGTAAACGGCAGGATCGGAGCTTTAATGCAAATCGGAAATGGGAAAGAACGCTGCGAAGAATCAGTACGATAGTAACTAGGCCTACGATTAGCAGGACTACAGTCCCTAGGACATCTTCCCAAGTAAATGGATTGATAGCAAACTGAGCTTCCTGTTGTACCAAGCCAGACTGCACATCAACCCGCTCCACATTTGGCAAGAAGGTAACTGCGTGGTGGTACGATTGAGACTGTCGCCTAGCCGCTTCTACCAATTCACTCGAAAACAAGTTATCGATCGGCTTATGGAGGCTCGTTGGGCTGCCGATCGAAATAGGCATTAGCAGCCTGACCAACACCAGTGTCAGAAGTAGTGCGTGGAGCGCCGGGGATAGCTTTCGTCTCAGCGCCAATCCTATTCCTGCTACGATGACAAATATCGGCAGGGCTCTCCAAGTCGCGAGTAGAACCAAATAAAACCAGGTAATTGCAAATTCAACGAATCGATCCATCCATTCTGTGAACATCCCTATTCTCCTTCGCTTCTATTAGATTTTTTGTCGAGCAAGGCCCGAATCTCTTCCACATCCTTGTCCGTAAGCTTTGCCGTCTTCACGAAGTGGATCAGAGCCGGTGCTGCGTCGCCGCCGAAGACCCGTTCAAGGAACGATCGACTGGCTTGACGTACACAGGCATCTCTTCGAACAGCAGGTGTATACACATACTTCTTACCGTTCTGCAGAGTCGCCAGGGCGCCTTTGCGAACCAATCGATGTAGCATTGTCTTTACCGTAGCTGGGCTCCAACCATTGGCGACAGCCACTTGATCGATCACTTCCGCCGCTTCGATCGGTGATGAACGCCAGATCAGGTTCATGACAACCCATTCCGCATCTGATATTTGCATTTGAGTCTCCTTACAATTGGCTCTCCAAAGATTACACGTGTAAACGGATGTGGGTCAATGCAGAAAGCTGTTCAGTACGAGAGAATTTTCGAACGGAGTGGAGAGGAACGCTACTATGCGCCGCGCTTTAGGAACTGTCCCGAAATAACTTCCCTGTTTCGAATGGGTTCGTAGCCGTAGGGTGTGTGAAGTGGTCGCTGCTTCTGGTTCAGATCAAGATGGCGAGTCAATCCTCGCTTCCATTGCAATCACTTTCGCACCTAAAGCGGCCACGGAACACACCGGAAGTGTAGTTGGCAGCTTAAACTCGGCTATTGTTCCTAACACTCCTACCCCCTCATCCCCAGCCCTTCTCCCCCAAAGGGGGCGAAGGGAGCCAAACCCCAGAGCTTCGCTCTGGTTCGACAACTGAATCTAAAGGCGAAGCCCTCTTCTTCCTCAAGTCTCAAGCCTCACCCCTCAAGCCTGATTCGGTCGGGTGGCACGTCCCTGAGGCACGAAGGGCGTGCTGTGAGATCTTGGATGGAT